>NZ_JAWOTB010000045.1:0-2433 GCF_033338655.1 Vibrio sp. Vb1729
ACCGTGGCATAAAGCTCGATAGTTAAGCCAGGAACGCTATCAAGTAACTCAGTGAGCTCATCTTTTTGCTCTGGGTTCACGGTACGCGTTAAGTACGTATAGGCAGGCGCGACTTTGTTGTTAGGCATCATGTCATTGGTATAGTTATTTGCATCCTGTACCGTTGGCGTAAATACGAAGTCAGTGCCACCGATAGCGACTACGACAGGTTTTGATGTAAAGGTAGGTTTAGTCATTTTTACTTCTCTTCTTGTTTTCGTGCTTAGCACGCCATTGCAAATAATCTTCAATCTGGTTATCACACTCAGTCAGTGCGTTTTTCAGCTTGGGAATGTCGTCGGTAACCACTTCTGGCCATGTCCCTTGAACTTGTGGTTTTGAACAGGGCACCAACATTCCAGCAGGTGGCAATTTCATGAACACCTGCGTTGCGACGGTTTCAGTAGGGGTCGCGCAGGCGGTCAGTAACAGTGGCAGGGATATGGCACTGAACGTTTGCCAGCTCTGTTTTAAGTGCTGCCAGGTCTGCATTGAGTTTTTCCTCTGCTGCTATGTGTTGCCGTTGCCGCTGAACTAACATGTTGTTAGCTTGCTCACTTTCACCCTTCAAAAATTCAATGGTGGTTAAGTTGATTTGGTTGTCTGCTTCTGCCTTGGTGAGCTGTTCACTTAATGTGGTTTTCTCTGCTTTGACGGTATGAAGCTGCAGCTTCAGCACCGCGATGGTCGTCACCAACACCGCAATACCAATCCACTTAATCCATTTCCATGCAGCGATCACGTTCTAATCCTCTTCGAGTGACGAGTCCTTTAAGTACAACGCCCTGACTCTTTACCCACTCCGTAATGTGACCGCAGGCTTTGGGATAATTGCCATGTTTGATTGCTGCGTAAATCCGAGTGTCAGAGCCGTCCTTATTTTTGCGAAACTTGGTACACCCGAAGTTGAAAACAAAGCTGGTAAAGGCGTCAAATTGACCCGTGCTCATTTGCGCTCCTGAAATCCGTTCTGCATTGGTCACACATCGTTCGGCCGATTGAATATTTTTCACCCAGTCGATCGCGACTTGCTCCAATGTGATTGGCGTATCTGGCACACCATGAGTATTCCCAATTCCATTCGTAGGAATACCTCCCGGACAAACATAAGGGTTCTGCCGGCATCCCTCTGCATCACCAATCAACTTCAGTCCTTTAGGGGTGATGCGCAGCGTTCCTAAGTCTCGTTCCGATACCACAACTTGCCCAATGGGCTGCGTCAATTCAGGTCCATAAACAGCCGTACCACCGGTTACCAAGCCGATCACAGCGACAACAGAACAAATGATGCGCTTAGTCAGTTTCACTCAGTGCTACTCCTTTTTCGCTAGCAATACGTTGCATTGCTCGCTTGTGCCAATAGTTCAATCCCAGTGCGGCAAGGCCAATCACTAGTGATAAAATGAAATACCACTGTTCAAATGTCAGCTTGCTGAAAGTCATTCCTGCCACTGACACAAGGTAAGCAACTCCACTGGTTAATTTGTCGAACCAATCTTTCATATCGTTACTCCAAATTAGCCTGGCAAGGGGCGCAAAACTGGCACCCCGCTATCGCTATCTGACGCCCTTCAGGGATAGGGTCACCACACTCAAGACATTCTTTTGCACTCTCTCGTTGGCTAGTCTTCATAGACTGTTTAAGCTGGTTTGCGATTGCCATTTCAGTAAACTTGGTTTCGTTACTACTAGCATGGTCGATAAAGTCAGGCATTCGTTCTCTCTCTGATAGGCTTAAAGCAAACCGCGGGTATCATCATTACTTAGGTATGAGATGCCATTAATGCGAACAAAGTGAGGGCTCGTCACAAAGCCTTTAAGCTTGCGCTTGGTTTTATCACTGCTGTTTGGATCAACACTAAGTAAATCTGAGATTTGAAGCTTCACACCAAACAGCTCTACTTTGTCTTCATCATCGCCAGTATTTGCATAGAACATACAGTCGTGTGGCTTAATACCGCGCCAACTGCCAGCTTCGCGAGCTTTTTGTTGAAGCTTCCGGAAGTTGTTCAAGTCCAGCTCATACTCAACATCACAACTCACAGCTCCATGAGTAAATCCAGTGGGAATGCCGCGCTCTTTATCAACAGCAGACTCATCATTGATGGTTGCTGTAGCCGACTCCACATGAACTAAAATCCCCAGCATGTTTATGTCGAAGCTTCGCCCTGTATAACGAGAATTCATTGTTTACTCCCCTAGTCGTTGATTGAGCATGATGCCGATGGTGATTTTCACTGGGCACTCGTAAGGTGTAACTGCGAGTAGAATTTCAACTTCTTCACTATTAACCCATGTAATGGTGATGTCATCGTCTTGAGGTGGTTTGATTTCACCAGGGAACTCGTAATCACCAATTTTTTTCACTACCGCCATTTCACGGAGGTCTTGAGT
>NZ_JAWOTB010000045.1:2533-3723 GCF_033338655.1 Vibrio sp. Vb1729
GGATACCACATCGGTACAGCGATTCGAGCAGCTTCTAGTGCTTTAAGTGTTGCTAGCTCTAATGGCTTTCCATCCTTATCTTTTGCTAATTCCATACTGCCCAGAATGCTGCCTGTTTTTACTCGTGCCGGTGAATCAGCAATAGATACTTCTTGATTGGCCAACCGACCTGCATAAATGCCAACTGTAGAGTTTCCTTCGTGTACTTGTGGCACTACGGTGATGTATTCACTTGCAATGCTCTTTGGCACATTCACCGTTTGCGCTAACCATTCGGCCCATATTTCACCGTCCTCGGAATCATTAATTCCTGGTAAGGAACAGATCATGAAAACTTCTCGGCCAAGCTTGGCTTTAAGTTCATGGCGAAATGCGACTGCATCTTCAAGAATGGACGCTCCAGTATTTGGCTTATCCAACACAACAGCTTCAAAGCTTGATGTCTCATTGGCTTTAAAAACCGCAGCCTGCCAACTATCTGATGGGTTTAAAACGATCACACCGGCAGTCCAGTTCTGTTTCCCATTTAACTGAGCAGCTTTTAGCGTGAGCATGTGTACGGGGTCGATGTTATCGAACGTGCTGTCTGAAAAATCCGTGGTGTTATCCACCATAATTAGGTTGCGCTCTGTTCCTGCAACTGTGCCGTACACAACAAACAGAAAGTGAAATTCAACGCCCGGGATCGGTCCGCGCATCATGTTCAGAATGTTAATAATGACGGTAGGCCATGCCATGTTTAGTTGCTCCTATTTCGATTCATTTCCCGCTTGATAATCATTGCTGCCCGTTTCGGACTAATGCCTATCAATCGGCGTTCTGGGCGATCTACTTCCCACTTACGTGATGGCGTTTTATTTTCCAGATCACTAATCAGTTTTGCGGTTTCAGCGACGGTCATATTCTGAGTAATGAATTTGAGCGTTGGCTTTTTGCCTCTCTTCTGCCTGCCTTGGGGCGGAAGTCTGTAACCTAAATCGCGTAACTCTTTTGCTTGCTCTCTCGTTGCCGGGTCGGTTTTCTTTGGTTCTTTCGCTTTCTTGGCTTGCTTGAATCGCTGCTGCAATCCGCTTACCTCTGCTTCACCTGTATGGTGAGCCAGTGCAACGGTTCCTCGTCTTGATGGCCAACCAACAACCAAAACCCGGTTATTGTCTTTTTGAAAATGCTTTAGCTTCTTAGTGAAACCT
>NZ_JAWOTB010000045.1:3823-5689 GCF_033338655.1 Vibrio sp. Vb1729
TGCTCTTTAACTCGCAAATAACTGCGCTTATCGGCCCGTATCTCATACATTGCGGAGAACTACATTTGATAGCCTTTCCGCCTGCCAAATCTCGTACTCTTCAATCTTCCAGCGTTGACCATTCCAATAGATTGGCCCGTCTGGGTCTGCAGCCACTTTGACGGGTTCTTCAAACATGACTGAGACCAACACTTCGGCGTTTTTCTCATCTTCCAGTACTACGTCTACGTCTGGGTCGTCTAAGTCTTCGATGCGGAAACGGTCAGAATCGTTGTCCATCAACCACGCCCCAACATTGGCGAACAGCACCGCTGGGTCGTATTCTTTGAAAGGGAATTTGTCGAAGTAGAAGTCAGCAACATAACGCTGATACAGCAGGTCAAAACCATGGCCCATGTGCTTGGTTTCTAGTTTCAACTCAACCCTGCCCATTTCACATTCCATGCGCTTGGCTATCTTGTCGCCCACAACGCTGATTAAAAATGCGTTTAGATCACGCAGCTTGTAACCTGCTTGGTATTGCGTTCTCATAGCAAATCCACCGATGAACGGTTCAGCCCTTTCATATTTCGAATAATGCGCTGGCTTTCTGAAAGTAATTCAGTGCGCACCTCTACGCTTCTGTCTGCGATGTGATCGCCCTTGTCCTTGGTATGAACAGTTGCAATGTCCGGCAGCAAATCAGCTTTGGCTCTCGCAAATACTGCTGATTCGTATTGATATACAACACGATTTTTATCATTCATTTTCGGAAAAGCAGGAACATCGCCAGCAGTTGCATGCCCCTCTTCCTGATACATAGCTTTTAAGTCTTCGAGTTGCTGATTAACTTCCGAAACCGCATTAACTAGAGCGATAGCAATACGTTCTGAATCTTGAGCAGCAGGAATACCGCGACGCTTTTCAAAATCACCGGCATTGATGTTCGGCCAAAAACCGTCATTAGTGATTTCTGTCGCTTGATAATCCGAACCGGAAGATCCCGTAAACATCGTTATTCCTCTTTTAATAAGTGAGCCTCTAGCCACTGGGTCGACGGTATTGAGTTAGCCTATTGGCACTCTTACCTCACCAGCCGAGGCTCGGCGGCGTAGGAGCTGTTACAAATTTTTGTTGTCTTTAATCGCTCGAATACGTTGTTCTACCTGACCAATTTTGGTTTTCACCCCAATTTTGGCGTACTTCTCATGAGCACACTGCAGTAGCAACAAGGCCTTTTCCAAGGTATCTAAACAACCGATAGATGTCGGTTGCGGTTGTCCTTCTTCATTTCGAAGTAAGTGCAACCCAGCAAATCGATACCACTTGGCATGCACTTCTTCGTGTAGTCGCCATTCGCTCTCAACCTTTTCAAAAACCGCGCTGAAATAAGGCTCGATAGAATGTCCTCTGCCAGACTCTTTTTCCGCCCAAGCTAAAACTTCATCGGCGCACACGGTTGGCCAGTCACGTCGGAAGTTATCTGGTGTAGGTAAATCAAGCGCTATGGCTTTCAAGCACCAATCAATCGCGGTTTCCATGTCGTTGACATCGAACAACCAGATAACCATATTGGTGAAAATTGGGTTCTCGAATACTTCGCCTTTTGCTAGGTAAGCTTCCACGTACGGTTTGTACTTGGGCACCAAAACATCACGCTTATGTTTCACCTTGTCTTCGATAGCATTGAGCTGTTTTAGATACTTGCGGTCTTCTTCAAAATCGATCAGCTTGATGTGCAGGCTTTCGGTATTTGCACTAGCACTCAACTTCGATGCAGAATGACTGACTTGATTTTCTAGAAGCTGACGACGCTGCCTTGCTAAAGGACTAGCCATTCATCACCTCTGCAGTGGCTGATTCGACGACTGAAACAGATTCGATAGC
>NZ_JAWOTB010000046.1:0-5529 GCF_033338655.1 Vibrio sp. Vb1729
GAGTGATTCACAACGCTTGGCGTTTTCGCTTCGCTCAAGTATAGCCAAGCGCTGCTCACACCTTAATGCGGCGTTATGTGCTTTGGGAGAAAATGGATATTCCCGACAGATTCAAAAATGTAAGATACGTTTCATCCCGCATACCGGGTTGCAAAGATGACTCAGACTTAACGCTTGGAGCTAACTGACAGGTCTTTGCTTATAACCTGCTCAGAGACTTCGGTCTAAATCCACCTAACTACCGTTCTAGTGAGCTGTGGGATGACTCGGAGTATAGTGAGCTGGTTACTGAGTTTAAGCCGTTAGATATCATGATGTATAACGACTCTACAGACTCATATGGAGCACATGTTGGCGTATATGCTGGTAATGGATTTGTCTACCATCTTTCTTTATCCAACGGCGTGCCTAAGTTTGAGCGTCATATGGACTTGCTTCAACAAAGTAAATATCGGTTTTTTGTTGGCGCCAAGCGTATAAAGCAGTCTGGTGCATGACGTAAGCACGCACATAACAAACTGTTCAAGAGGGATTCGCAACGCGTGGCATTTTTACTATGCGTTGGTTTTAGTGTTTAAGGTGGTATGCGGCGGCTTTGGTATTGCGTTGCTCACTCCTTAACAGGGCGTTAGGCGATTAGGAGAGTTCATTGTTCGAAGTTGGTAAAATTTATAACCGTCGCTCTGATATTCACGGAGTATACAAAGGGCAACAGTATGGTGGTATTGCTACACCAGCAAATCATCCTTATGTATTTATATTTACCAGCGATGCTGGTGAAGAGTTCGGCTATTCTGATGGTTTTGGCCCAGATGGTACGTTTAGGTATACAGGCGAAGGCCAAGAAGGTGATATGCAGATGGTCAAAGGTAATTTGGCAATCTTCGAGCACCAGAAAAATAAAAAAGAAATCTTGTTGCTTGAGTCGACGACAAAAGGTTTTGTGCGTTTCGTTGGAGTATGTAGTTACATTGAACACCACATCGAGCAGCGACCTGACAAAAATGGTCAGCTTCGAGATGCTTTCATTTTTCACTTGGACGTACTTCCACAGTCAAGGCGACCAGGCGTGGTAAATGGAAGGGCTCCTTACTTAACGAAACCAACCAAAAGTAAATCACTTAAGTAATTACGCGATATTGCTACCGCAGTGACCCCGAACGATGTGGACGTTAAAGAACAAGTTGTTCATGTCCGTTATCGCAGTGAGGCTATAAAGTTATATGCTAAAAAGCGCGCAAATGGGGTTTGTGAAGGTTGCAGAAGCAAGTCACCCTTTGAAACTAAGGATGGACCTTATTTAGAAGTCCATCATTTAACCAGGCTTGCTGACGGTGGCGCTGATTGCCCGGAAAATGTTATCGCTCTATGCCCTACGTGTCACAGGAGAGCGCATTATTCAATCGACAACAAAGAGTTCAACGAAAAGTTGTTAAAAACAGCCCTTAGCATCGAAGAAATAATCGCCTAACAAAGCATTTAAGACGGATTCCCAACGCTTAGCATTTTCGGTTTGCTTCAATTTCAGTGTTTACGGCACAATACTTTAAGTTCTGTGGTCTGCGTTGCTCACCACTTAATGCGGCGTTATACGAATAGAGGGAGTTTATGTACAAGAGTACTGATTTTAGCTTGGATTCAAAAGAGTTCAGGTTTAAGAAAGACTCATATCCTTTGTCTAAGATAAACAATGCTAGGGTTAAAAAGTTAAGTTTTCTTGATAATTTAGGTCAAGTGTTATTCTGGGTGTTTATTTTTTCAGGGGCTGTTTGGTTAGCCATTCCAAGCTTTGAAGAGGCACCGCAATGGCTACAAGTTTTAGTTCTTAGTTTGACGGCTGTAGGTTTCGTTTTTGCTCTTCTTCGTTGTTCTAAATATGCACTTCAAGTCGAGTTTTGTCACATAGATGAAACGGGAGTTCAATGGGTTAATGTCGCTAAGCCATACTCAAAGTCAGATTGTGAGTTATTTGAACAACAAGTGTTGGCACTGAAGGAGAAATTCGTATAACAAATTGTTCAAGAGTGATTCGGCACGCGTGGCATTTTTACTATGCGTTGGTTTTAGTGATGAAGGTGGTATGCGGCAACTTCGGTATTGCGTGCCTCACACCTTAACAAGGCGTTAGCATACTTTGATAGGAGTTCAGATGGCTACGATAGTCGAACAAATTGTTAATCGTGAAATTGACTCGGTCATCGTGTACGAATCTGACCAAGTTATAGCTTTTGCAGACCATGACCCAATCAACTTTGGGCATATTTTAATTTGTCCTAAGACTCAATACCGTACTTTCATTGACCTGCCTGAGTCTGTGTTTTTTGAGGTCACCGACGTTGCAAGAGATTTATATAAACGTATAGAAGCTAAGTTCAATCCCGATGGTATCGGCTTTATGCAAAACAATGGAGAGGCACCTCATTTCAACGAGCTCGATCACTACCATTTGCATATTTTCCCTAGGTTCCATGGCGACCAGTACGGTTGGGTTAGTAGTGAACTTGGAATTCAAACTATGGATAAACTAAGAGAATCACTTAAAGATCTATGAGCATTGAAAAAGTATGCTAACAAATTGTTCAAGAGTGATTCGGCACGCGTGGCATTTTTGTCATGCGTTGGTTTTAGTGGTTAAGGTGGTATGCGGTGGCTTAGGTATTGCGTGCCTCACACCTTAACAAGGCGTTAGCTGTTTGAGGAAGAAATGAGAAAATTCGATAAGCCGCTATTCTGGCTGTATATAAAAACAAGAGACTCATTGTTGTCATCTTTTAAGGGCTTTCTGGGAATGCTTTTAGTGTTGATCGGGGCAGCAGTAGTTTTAGGTAATGAATCCCCTGAGAATGTCTGGATTTCGGTGGGAATCATTTTATTAGTATCTAGTCTTCCAGTCTCAATGGGCTTGATGATGGTAAAGTTCAAATTTAAGAGCTTTGCTGGATCAATACCTACAGCAGAACTAGCGTACTTCTTACAGCACGATGAAGGTGCAAACTCAGATAAAGCTGTGAGAGGTTTATTTTCGTTATCCCTATCTTTTATGATTTACCTTTGGTTTACGATGGTAGCTATCGCAGCTCTTGGTATGTTGGGAGCAAAGCTCGTGTTGTAAAACACAGCTAACAAACTGCTCAAGAGGGATTCGCAACGCGTGGCATTTTTACTATGCGTTGAATTTAGTGATTAAGGTGGTTTGCGGCGGCTTAGGTATTGCGTTGCTCACCCCTTAGCAGGGCGTTAGCATACTTTGATAGGAGTTCAGATGACTACGATAGTCGAACAAATTGTTAATCGTGAAATTGACTCGGTCATCGTGTATGAATCTGACCAAGTTATAGCTTTTGCAGATCATGACCCAATCAACTTTGGACATATTTTAATCTGTCCTAAGACTCAATATCGTACTTTCATCGACTTGCCTGAGTCTGTGTTTTTAGAGATCACCGACGTTGCAAGAGATTTATATAAACGTATAGAAGCTAAGTTCAATCCCGATGGTATCGGCTTTATGCAAAACAATGGAGAGGCACCTCATTTCAACGAGCTCGATCACTACCATTTGCATATTTTCCCTAGGTTCCATGGCGACCAGTACGGTTGGGTTAGTAGTGAACTTGGAATTCAAACTATGGATAAACTAAGAGAATCACTTAAAGAACTATGAGCATTTAAAAAGTATGCTAACAAATTGTTCAAGAGTGATTCGGCACGCGTGGCATTTTGACTATGCGTTGGTTTTAGTGGTTAAGGTGGTATGCGGAAGCTTCGGTATTGCGCGCCTCACACCTTAACAAGGCGTTAGGAGTTTGCGCATGAAATTGATTTTTAGTGTCGTTTTAACATTGTTTGCATTCAGCTCTAACGGAGCAGAGCAAGTAACCACAAAAGATTTGTACGAGAAATTCAACATGAGAACTGTCTATAGCTCTTATGGTCAGAATTTAAAGTGGTATTGTGAAAGTTATCCTAGAGAGTTCTTTTCTACAGAAGAGGCTTCGTTTGTTTCTGATAGTCGACTTGAGTTAGTGTCAGGTGACAATGTTTGGATTTTCACTATTTCAGAGCCAAATATAGTTACTATTGGAAATCAGATAACATCGGGTACATATAACAGCGTCTCAACGTATGAGCTTTACTTTGACCCTCGGACTCAGGACTGGAGGGCAAATGAAACATATATAGACATACCGAAAGATTGTGAACGCTATGAATAAAACTCCTAACAAACTGTTCAAGAGGGATTCGCAACGCGTGGCATTTTTACTATGCATTGGTTTTAGTGTTTAAGGTGGTATGCGGCGGCTTCAGTATTGCGTTGCTCACCCCTTAACAGAGCGTTAGGCATTCGGAGGTCATATGTCAGCTGGTAAGAATGAAAAGTTCTTTATTGAAAAATTTGAAAGCGCATTTGGTTTTGGGAAATTGAGTGGTAAACAGAACTTCGACAATAACCAAAAGGGAGCTGATAAAGTTTCCATATCAGTAGACCAATCTATTAAGTTAGAAGATGGTACAACCATTTTAATTGAAATAGACTCAGCGAACATGGCTAAGCTACTCGTTGGTCAGTATGTTCTTCTTAATGGTCTGGTAAACCCTCAAAAAGAGCAGAACATTTTCTTAGTTGTTCATTATTTCAAAGACTACAATCCGCAAAGAACTCTCAAAAATCTCAAAGAGGTACGTAATCTGTACCCATCCTCAAATTGGCTGAAGTATTGTGCAATTCACGTAAATGAGCTAGATGAAATACTTTCAAACTGTTCTACCGTAGAAGATTTTTCAGCTTATATAAGAAGCAGAATATACTGAAAACATGCCTAACAAAGCGTTTAAGACGGATTCCCAACGCTTGGCATTTTCGGTTTGATTCAGCTTTAGTGATTACGGCACAATGGTTTAGGTAAGGTGGTAGCGTTGCTCACCACTTAACGCGGCGTTATACGCTTTTGAGGAAATAATCCAATATGAACAAGGTAGTGTTCAGAAATTGCGATGAAAAGAGTGAGTATTGGGTTGCTCTAGAGAAGCTGTTTCAAACGGAATGGTCTGACTTTCTGTTTGTAGATACCTATAAACTAGAATCTAACCTTCCACCGGTAATTGTTGCTCTCAGAGAGAACCAAGTTATTGGTGGTCTCGCTTATTCGCGCTTTACAGAACCTCATGGTGACTCAGAAGTTATTTGGCTTAACGCAGTCTTTGTATCCAATGAGTGGCGTGGTCAAGGTATTGCGAGTGAACTGATCAATCGAGGTGTTAGGCAAGTATCAGCAACAACTCAAAGTAACCTGTATGTTTACACAAATGTACCATCGTTGTATGAGTCTTTAGGTTGGTTAGCGGTTGATGTTGAAAGTGAGCCAAATCATAAGGTTATGAAAGTTCCGTTGTAGTGTCAGCACGCGTATAACAAACTGTTTAAGAGTGATTCGCAACGTGTGGCATTTTCACTATGCGTTGCGTTTAGTGTTTAAGGTGGTATGCGGCGGCATCGGTATTGCGTTGCTCACACCTTAACAGGGCGTT
>NZ_JAWOTB010000047.1:0-265815 GCF_033338655.1 Vibrio sp. Vb1729
TCAAATTTTTGTGGGGCAGCATGTTCCCCGACTTGACGATGAAGTGCAAGACTTTCCTCGCCCAATTCCGCCATATTACCTAAAATCAGCCAGCGTTGACCTGGGAAAGCGGCCAATAAATCAACTGCCGCTTTCATGGCTGGCACGCTCGCGTTGTAGCTGTCGTCAATCAATTTTATCTTTTCGCTCAGCGCTTCAACCTCGACGCGACCTTTCACTTTGTTCAAATGTTTAAGGCCAGCACGAACCTCTTCTAATGTGGCGCCCATTTGTAACGCAATAATAGAAGCAGCGATCGCATTCGCAACGTTGTGTTGACCTATAATACCCAGAGACAGTTCAATTTCTTGTGAGCTTGCTGCGATATGTAAGTCAAAGCTTGCTTCACCTGCGGCGTTCAATACGATGTTAGAAGCGAAGAAGTCTGCATCAGTATTACTTTGTGAAAAAGTAATGACTTTCTTATCTGCTAACACTTCATCCCACTTGGCTTCACCATTGCTGTCTAGGTTAACAATCGCAATACCACCAGCTGAAAGGCCTTGGTAGATTTCACCTTTGGCTTGTTTCACGCCATCGATAGAACCAAAGCCTTCAAGGTGAGCGGCTGCTACATTGTTCACTAACGCGATATCTGGTTTTACTAACTGAGTCGTGTAAGCAATTTCACCGATATGGTTAGCACCAAGCTCAATCACGGCATAATCATCATCCTGCTGTGAGCGCAATAATGTCAACGGAACACCAATATCATTATTGAAGTTACCCGCCGTGAATAACACTTTGCCTTTCAATTGCAGGATACTCGCAACCATTTCTTTTACGGTCGTTTTACCGCAACTTCCGGTGATGGCAACGGTAGGTGTTTTGCATGCTTGATGCACCCAAGAAGCAAACTCACCCAATGCAAGTTTGGTATCCGACACCACAATTTGCGGCACATTCACATCTAAGCGTTTTTCTACGAGTAAAGCACCGGCACCTGCATCTACCGCTTGTTGGCAAAAGTTGTGCGCATCAAAGCGCTCCCCTACTAACGCCACAAATAGAGCCCCATGCTCAATCGCTCGTGTATCAGTAGAAATCGCGTCGATAAGTAGATCGTCGCCGAATCGCTCGCCACGAGTGATGTCTGCAATTTGAGATAACGTTACTTTGATCATGAGGTCAATCCTAAAAGTTGCATTGCGGACTCGCGGTCGGAGTAATGAATCGTTTCGCCATTACGAATCTGATAATCTTCATGGCCCTTCCCTGCTAACAAGATAATGTCGTTTGGCGAAGCATTTTCAATGGCATAAGACAGTGCTTTGAAGCGGTCATGCTGAACAACCGCTTCTGCAGGTTTTGACAGCCCAGCTAACATGTCTTTCACAATCTGAACCGGGTCTTCGCTGCGTGGGTTATCGTCAGTCAACACCACTCTGTCGCCTAGACGCTCTGCAATTTCCGCCATCATTGGGCGCTTACCTGCATCGCGATCGCCACCGCAGCCAAAAATAGCCCACAGCTGGCCTTCACAATGAACTCGTAAAGCTTGCAGCGCTTTTTCTAAAGCATCAGGAGTATGGGCATAATCAACCACGACTTTGGCCCGATCCTTAGTTTGGAATAACTCCATTCGGCCGAGTACAGGTTGCAGTTGACCTGCGGTTTCGAGTAACGCTTGTTTCTCTTGACCTAAGCTTAATAAGGTCGCAAAAGCGAGCATTAAGTTGGTTGCATTAAACTCACCAATCAAAGGCGCGTGCAATTCACCTGAGCCAAATTTACCATCGAACTTAATAGTAATCCCTGACTCTGCGTAACTGACTTCCGTCGCCCAAATTGCGCTTTCAAATTCAGTGTTCGGCTTGAGCGAGACAGCGATCGCATTACTTAACTGCGACGCCCATTGATGACCGACTTCATCATCAACATTGATAATGGCACGTTCACATTGGTGTTGCGTGAACAACCCAAGCTTTGCATTGGCATACTCTTCCATCGTGCCATGATAATCTAAATGGTCACGACTTAAGTTAGTAAACACGCCCGCCGCAAATGATAATGCTTTGACACGACCTTGCGTCAGGCCATGAGAAGATACTTCTAGCGCGGTGTATGTGGCTTGTTGATTTGCGAGAGAGGAGAGCGTTTTCTGAATTTCAACGGCATTCCCCGTTGTATTCGCAGCTTGTTGCAAGTTATTGAGGAAGCCATTTCCTGTTGTTCCCATTACCGCCGCTTTATGGTCAAGCAGTTCTAGCCATTGCGCTATTAACTGGGTAATGGTGGTTTTGCCGTTGGTGCCGGTGACACCAATCAAATCCATATCAGGGTAAGCATAGATCTTTCCAGCAATTGCGGATAAACATTGGTCCAACCTATCAATGTAAATGACGGGAACATCATCAATGATTTCCACCGTACCATGTGTTTTGACATCGCAGGCTTGCGCCAGGGCTGCATTTGCACCTTGCTCAATTGCAGAGGCAATGAATTTACGCCCATCCACAACATGGCCAATCACTGCTACAAACGTGGTTCCAGGTTGAACTCTTCGGCTGTCGAGCTCCAATTCAGAAACAAGAACGGACGATAAGCTAGGGCAATCCACCCAAGGGGAAAGCAGCACGTCCATACTGATGGCTTTAGTCATATTTGTTCTCCGAGCTTTGGCTCAGGTTTTCTTAATTTTGTTTGCTCAGTAAACCACAGGGCTTACTGTTGGAATTTGTTTTCGTCAGGTGCAACATTGAGTATTTGTAGCGCGCCTTTCATGATTTCAGAGAAGACAGGAGACGCTACCGAACCACCATAGTAGTCATCGCCTTGAGGCTCATTTACGATCACCACCAAAGCAATTCGCGGATCGCTAACCGGAGCAAGCCCAGCCGTGTAGGTGATGTACTCGTCGCTGTACCCACCGGCAGAAGCTTTACGTGATGTACCCGTTTTCGCTCCCACTCGATAACCAGGAACTGCCGCTCTGCGAGCCGAGCCCCCTTTTTGAGTTACGGTTTCCAACATGTCTAATACTTGACGCGCATACTTCGCACTCACCACTTGACGTGACATGTCATGATCATTGCTTTCAATAATATGAATAGGCTCGTATTTGCCAAGGTTTCCAAGCGTCGCATAAGCATGGGCTAGCTGGATTGGTGTAATTGATAGACCGTAACCAAACGCAATCGTGGCGCGCTCAATTGGCGACCAACGAGTTCGTGTAGGAAAAATACCCGTCACTTCCCCAACTAGGTTTAGGCCAGAAAGCTCACCAAAACCCACTGAACTGTACAGCCCAAGAAGCGCCTCTACCGGCATTTGCATTGCTAGCTTCGTCACACCGATATTACTCGACTTTTTAAGGATCGTGGTCAAGCTCGCTTTGCCTACGCGAGAGACATCTCTGACTCGACTACCACCTAAACGTAGGACACCATTACCGGTATCTACGATGGTATCTTTATCGGCTATCCCATTTTCTAAGGCGGCTAAAATAACGAAAGGCTTAATGGTCGAACCGGGCTCCATTGAGTCCGTGATCACTCGGTTACGCATTTGATAGCTTTGCCAATCGCTACGATTGTTAGGGTTGTAAGAAGGAGCATTAACCATGGCCAATACGGCGCCCGTTTTTACATCCAACATGACAACAGAACCTGAAGTGGCGCGGTGGTCCGCAACGGCTTGCTTAATCGCACGATACGCAATCGCCTGTAGACGCTGATCGATAGTTAACTGAAGTGATTTACCTTCTTGCTTGTCTTGCCAAGCAATGTTTTCCACAACACGACCATAACGGTCTTTACGGATAGTTTTCTTACCCGCCGCGCCAGTGAGCCACTCATCGTAGCTACGCTCCACACCTTCTAGGCCATGCCCGTCAATGCCTGTCACACCGACTAAGTGAGCACTAACCTCACCTGCAGGATAATAACGACGAGATTCCGACTTAAGGCCAACACCTGGCAGCTTTAACTCACGAATATAGTTCGCCATGGCCGGACTGACCTGGCGCTGCAAGTAGATAAAGCGGCGTTTTTCATTGCGCTTGATTTTGTCTATTAACCCTTGTCGGTCAATACCAAGAACATCCGCTAATGCATGCCAACTTTTGGTCTGGCTTAACGCGTTTTCTTTAAATATCGTGGCAGGATCTGCCCAAACCGCCTCAACCGGTACACTGACAGCAAGCGGCTCACCATTTCGATCCGAAATAATACCGCGAGCAGAAGGAATGGATTTAACACGAACCGAACGTAGGTCACCTTGTTTAATCAGGTTATCTGGCTCAATGATTTGGATGTAGGCTACGCGTGCCACCAAAAGGGCAAATGCACAAAAAACAAAAAACAGTAATAGATGGAAGCGCCAACGAATCAAGAAAGATTCTTCGACCGCCACTTTCACTGCTTTGTTATCGGTTTTCTTATCCCCCGTAGCCGCTTTCTCTTTTGCTACAGGTTTACGCTTATTGGCTTGTTTCGTGTTGGATTTTTTTCTAATCATTTGAGCGTGACAACCACTTCTTTATCGCCATCAGGTCGTTTCATTTCAAGTTCTTTTTTGGCAAGGTCTTGAACACGACTGTGTTCCGCGAGGGCAGTTTCTTCCAACATTAAGTTACGCCATTCGCTATCTAATCGTTCTCGTTCAACCAACGTATGGTCTTTCTCGGTGATCGCTTGACGCGCATGGTGGGTAGCAAATACCACTCCCATTGCCGATGCCACGATCAATAGCAACAACAGTAATGGCCAGCGACCAACAGTGAGGAGATCTGTTGCAATCAACTTAGCAAGATTAGGAGTGGATTTCGTCATAATAATTAAAGCTTTTCCGCAATTCTTAACACAGAGCTGCGCGAGCGAGGGTTCATTTCAATTTCTTGTTTGCTTGGCTTAATCGCTTTGCTCACCGCTTTCATATTCGCACTACCAAGAGCACGAATTTGCTCTTCCGTCATTGGAATACCGTGTGGCACTTCAGGCCCTTTGCTCTCTTTACGGATAAAACGTTTGACCATACGGTCTTCCAGAGAGTGGAAGCTAATCACAGATAAACGGCCTTCAGGAGCCAGAATGCTCGCCGCGCCTTTAAGTGCCGTATCAATTTCTTCTAACTCACTGTTGATGTAAATACGAAAAGCCTGGAAAGCACGAGTCGCAGGGTGTTTTTTCTCTTTAAAACTTTTCGGTGCGGCATCTGAAATCAATTTTGCCAGCTGACCAGTGCGAACCATTGGCTCATTTTCTTCATCTTCACGGTAGGCAACAATCGCTTTTGCAATACGGCGCGCATGTTTATCTTCCCCGAACTCGCGAATGACCCAAGTGATATCATCGAGGTCTGCTTCCATCAACCATTGAGATACTGGAATACCTGATGTCGGGTCCATACGCATATCTAACGGACCATCTTTCATAAAGCTAAAGCCACGCTCTGCGTCGTCTAACTGAGGAGAAGAAACGCCTAAATCCAGCAGAACACCATCCACTTTTCCAACTAGTCCATACTCTTCAGCATACTCAGCAATACCAGAAAATGGACCATGAATAATGGTGAAGCGAGGGTCATTGATTTTGCCTGCCTCAGCGATCGCTTGAGGGTCACGGTCGATACTGTACAGTCGGCCATTTTCACCGAGTTTAGATAGAATTGTCCGGCTGTGACCGCCACGGCCAAATGTTCCATCAATATAGACGCCGTCTGGTTTGATAGCTAAGCCATCAATGGATTCATTTAATAACACGGAAATATGTTGGAAGGTTTCGGTCATAGCTTTCTCGTTGAATGATCTTGAAGCGATTCTTTAGTGTACTGATTTCCTACATCATCGCCACCACAAGTCTAAAGTTAGACGTGATTTACGCCAAGTTTATTGGTAATGACATAGTTTGCGTCAATTAAATGCAAAAAACCCATCACTACCGAAGTAGAGATGGGTCTCGAATAGGTGGAGCCGACACATAAGCCGGGTTCTGTTCCGCTTGCGCGGCGGTAGCCATTCGTCTAGGCCAGCAATCACTCACTGGCTCGAGCAACCTACCCGCCTCCTTACGCGAGCAACGCAATGTGGAGGCCTATTTGGTCTTGCTTCAGGTGGAGTTTACCCTGCTACGAACTATTGCTAGTCGTCCGGTGCGCTCTTACCGCACCCTTTCACCCTTACCTGTACCCTTACGGGCCATCGGCGGTCTTCTCTCTGCTGCACTTGTCGTAGGCTTGCGCCCCCCAGGCGTTACCTGGCACCTTGCTCTATGAAGCCCGGACTTTCCTCCCCTTTGTCAGTCTCCCGAAGGACGTCAACGTCAGTCTCCCAAAAGGACTTCGACGTCAGTCTCCCGAAGGACATCAACAAAGCAGCGACTACCCAGTCAGCTCCGAGGGCGGATTGTATAGAGTTCTCACTTCAGAGTCTAGTTAGATCACAGATATGATGAAATGAATGCACTAAGTGATGACTTTTTAGTCAGCGCGCCAAAAATAGATAATAAAAAGGCCGATTCCTAAACATCAGCCCTCATTGACCATTTATCTCGCTAGCGGCACTTAGTCTAAGTTTTCTAAGCCCCATTTATATAGCGCATTCTTCTTCAAGTTATGTATTTCTGCCACCAAAGCAGCTGCTTTTTTCAAAGGCAGCTCTTTGGTCAAAATCCCTAACGTGCGTAAAGCATCTTCAGGTAGTGAGTCGTCTGTTGTTTCACGATGGCCATGTACCAACAATACCATTTCACCACGCTGTTGGTTATCGTCACTTTTCACCCATTCAATCAGCTCACCTAACGGCATGCCTTGAATGGTTTCAAAGGTTTTTGTTAGCTCTCTTGCCAACACAACTTCTCTATCTGGGCCAAGAACGTCTAACATGTCTTGTAGAGAGTCTAAAATACGGTGCGGTGACTCGTAAAAAATACACGTACGCTCTACCGAAGCAATCTCTAGGAATTTATCCTTACGACCTTTGCTTTTCGGGGGTAAAAAACCTTCGAAGCTAAAGCGATCCGATGGCAAGCCAGAGGCACTTAACGCCGTAATGACCGCACAGGCACCTGGAAGAGGCACAACTCTAACGCCCGCTTGACGACATTTTGTCACCAAATGGTATCCTGGGTCGCTGATAAGTGGCGTACCAGCGTCAGAAACTAATGCGATAGACTGACCGGAAAGCAGCTTTTCTACCAAAACTTGTGCTTTTTGCTGCTCATTGTGGTCATGTAGAGCAAAAGTTTTGGTTTGAATATTGAAGTGAGACAGTAATTTGCCCGTATGTCGAGTATCCTCAGCGGCAATGATGTCCACAGTCGACAGAATTTCGATAGCACGTTGGGTGATATCCGCTAAATTTCCGATTGGAGTCGGTACGATATAGAGAGTTGGCCCCTCATTCGGCAACTTATTTTTATCTGTCATTTGTTTACCATCACTTCAACGATTAATATAGAGACAATTTTGTACAAAATTATAGAGAACTCACGGCAATGATTAACCATAAGAGACTCAGTGTACCACGCATACTTACTCCTGTTGCACTAGCAATTACGCTCGCCGCCTGTTCTTCAGGTCCAAGACAGCCTGATGGCGTTGATGTAACACTTGAGCCTACTCAGTCTGTTCAGAACTATATGATCCAAGCTGATAGCACGGAAGGCAGTTTACAAAATGACTGGTTGATCATGGCAACCAAAGCCGCGATTCAAGCAAACCAGTTTGATCAAGCAGAAATGTTGATCAAGCGCCTGGCTCGTCAACAGTTAACCGAAGTTCAGCAAGCAGAGTGGCAACTAGCGCGTGCGACCATACAGCAAAAACAGGGTAATTACTCTCAGTTGCTGCAATTGTTGAATTTTAAACCTTGGTGGAAGTTGCCAAATGAGCAATGGAAAGACTATTACTTGATGCGTGCCGACGCTTATCAAGGTCTTAACCAAGCGTTTGAGGCAAACCGCCAACTGGTTGCATTTGGCCAATATGCATCGTCCGCGGAGCAGAGAGAGATTTCTAGCCGTATTTGGATGAACTTTGGCAGCTACTCCGAGTACGAACTGACCTCATTAGAAACAGAGCCAAATGAAGATGTTTTGGATGGTTGGCTACAACTCGCTATTTATGCGAAAACGCTGTCGGGCAACTTATCCCAACTAAAAAATACCCTAGAACGCTGGTTAAACGAGAACCCATCGCACCCAGCCGCTATCTACACACCAGAAGAGATTCAAAACATTCTCTCTCTAGACATCGTTAAACCAAACAACACCGCTTTGTTACTGCCACTTACTGGTAAGTTCTCGCCACAAGCGCAATTAATTCGTGATGGTTTTGTGTTTGCGATGATGAATGATCGTAACCGTGATCCAAGCGCTACCCTCACGGTAATCGACACTAATGCGTATAACGCCGACCAAATTAAACAACGTTTGATCAATGAAAACATCGACTTTGTTGTTGGTCCCCTAGAAAAAGAAAACGTTGAGCTATTGCACACAACCATGGATGGCTCAGAAAATGGTCCTACGATTCCAGCCCTTGCGCTAAATATTCCCGAAGATGTGCAACCAGATAGCAATATTTGCTACTTGGCATTATCACCAGAACAAGAAGCCGCACAGGCAGCGAAACACTTGTTCAGCGAAGGCTATAACTTCCCTCTGATTCTGGCACCAAAGGGCAGCTTTGGTGAGCGCGTAACTGAAGCGTTCAACAAAGAATGGCGCAAGTACAGCTCTAATAAAGTCGCAGCAAGTTATTTTGGCGACAAGCGCCAACTTCAAAAAGACATCAATGAAGTATTTGGTCTGCAAGAAAGCAAACAACGCATTGCTCAGATGCAATCATTAATGCGTATCAAGCTTGAAACACAGCCACGTAGCCGTCGTGATGTCGATGCGGTTTATATTGTTGCTAGAAGCACGGAACTGACTTTGATCAAGCCGTTTATTGAGGTAGCGATTAACCCAGACGCCAAAGCGCCACAAATTTTCTCTAGCTCGCGTAGCAACAGTGGCGGCGCGACTTACGAAGATCTAACAGGCATCATCTACAGCGATATTCCATTACTGATTGACCCAGACCCTAGCGTGACCGCTGAAATGAACGAGCTGTGGTCAGAGCAATCTAACATGGAAAAACGTTTGAAAGCACTGGGTATGGATGCGTATAAATTGATTGGGGAGCTGCCACAAATGAAGGTCGTTCCGGGCTACTCAGTTGGCGGCCAAACCGGTATTTTAAGTATCGACAATAATTGTGTTGTACAGCGTGAGCTAAGCTGGGCTGAGCGTGGGGCTCTTTAGCAAGCGCCAAATCGGAAATCAATATGAAGCTCTGGCGAAGCAATATTTACAACGCCAGGGCTTAAACTTTATTGAACAAAATTTTCTGACTAAGGTCGGTGAGATTGATTTAATCTTCCAACAAGGTGAAACTATTGTGTTTGTTGAAGTCAAATACCGTAAGAACAATCACTTTGGCTCGGCAGCAGAAATGGTGACGCACGCTAAAATGCGCAAGCTAGTCAAAACCGCACAAGTTTGGCTTAGCCAACAAAAGCGCTTAAAACACAATATCGATTATCGATTTGATGTCATCGCCATTCATGATAATGGGCGAGATATCAACTGGATAGAAAACGCAATCTCTGAAGGATAAGCGATGCTAGACAGCATTAAAGACAGCTTTACAGAAAGTATTCAAATTCAAATCGCAGCAGCAGAGGCGCTGCCTGATGCCATTACTCATGCAGCTCAAGCGATGGTGTCGAGCCTGCTTAATGGCAATAAAATTTTATGTTGTGGTAATGGCGGCAGTGCTTCAAACGCTCAACAATTTGTTTCTTGTCTTTTAAACCGTTTTGAAACTGAGCGCCCTAGCCTACCAGCAATGGCCTTAACCGCCGATAATACCACCCTAACCGCAGTGGCCAACGATTACCACTACCAGGAAATCTTCTCAAAACAGGTACGAGCGTTTGGTCAACCAGGCGACATTTTGCTTGCCATGTCGACTAGCGGTAACAGTAAAAATATTATCAAAGCGATGGAAGCAGCCGTAACTCGAGACATGACGATTATCGCGCTAACAGGAAAAGATGGCGGAGAGATGGCAGGACTACTCGGTGAGAACGACGTCGAAATTCGTATTCCATCACACCGCACTGCACGTATTCACGAAGTACATATGGTAACACTCCATTGTCTTTGTGATCTTATTGACCAGGTGCTTTTCCCTGCTCACGAAGAGTAACCAAGACTGAGAGTCAGAATTATGATACGTAGCCTCGTTATCTTATTAACAGCATTGAGTTTAAGTGGTTGCGCAGGTTTGTTTATCGCAGGTGCAGCAACCACAGCGAATATTGTCACGGACACACGCACGACAAAACAAATCTGGCAGGACAATAACATCGAATTCGAAGTTGCGGCGATCGGCAATAAAGCACCATTTAAAGGTGAAGTTCGTGTCGTTGCCAGTTCATATAATGGGACTGTAGTCCTTATGGGACAAGCTCCGACACAAGACCTTATCCTTGCTTTAGAGCGAAGGGCTCGAGAAGTTAGTGGTGTAAAAGTCATACACAATCAAATCAAACAAAAAGAGCCACTCACTGTTACCCAGATTAGCAATGACAGCTGGATCACAACCAAAGTAAAGTCAGCTTTGCTTACTGATTCTGAGCTTAATGGTGTTAAGGTTAAAGTGATCACCGAAGATGGCGATGTTTTTCTGTTTGGTTATGTCACACCAGAGCAAGGCGATCGAGCGACAGAAATCGCACGTAATATCTCAGGCGTAAAACAAGTCATTAAAGGGTTCCAATACGGCGAAATGGAGCCTGTTGAAGTGGACTTACCGAGTGACGGTGTACAAACAATAGAAAGTGAGGCAAGCACAGAAAGTGAAGAGAACGTCGAAGTCTTTACGATTAGTGAGTAATTTCCAAAGTCTGGCTTGAAATCATCTTCAACAAGTTAAAAAGAAAAAAGCAGCGTTACGCTGCTTTTTTATTATTTAATCACTCTTAAGCTTGGTTTGCCTTTTGGTCGAGGAGCATCGTCCTCTTCGGCATCTGAATCAGAAACTAACTCAGAAGGCTCATCGCTAACCGTTGTGAACGATGGGGATGATTCTTCCTCGGTCATCGCTTCTTCTTCGATGTGAGTGTACGCTTCTTCTGGTTCAAACATAGTACCAGCACCATTCTCACGTGCATAAATAGCTTGAACAGCATACACAGGCACAATCACTGAGTGCGGACGACCGCTAAAGCGAGCATGGAAGGTAATCGCATCATTACCTAACTCAAGATTACCCACTGCACGTGGCGCAATATTCAAAATAATTTGACCATCTTGAATAAATTCAACCGGGACACGCACCCCTGGCATTGTTGCATCCACAACCAAGTGAGGAGTCAAGTCATTGTCTACTAACCAGTCGTAAAATGCGCGAAGCATATACGGGCGGCGAGCAGTCATTTTTGCAATATCCATAACGTGTTTCAAATCGCTTAGCGAACTAGGCGCATTTCACGTTCAGCTTCAGTCAAAGAAGCAAGGAACGAATCACGTTCAAATACGCGGTTCATGTATACCTTGATTTCTTTTGAACCAGGGCCAACAAGATCGATACCAAGTTGAGGCAAACGCCACAATAGTGGAGCTAAGTAACAATCGATCAAGCTGAATTCTTCGCTCATGAAGTACTCATATTCAGCAAAAATTGGCGCTAACGTCAGAAGATCATTACGCAGCTTTGTGCGTGCTTTTTCTGATTCTTCCGCATTACCTTTCATCACTTTTTCAGCGAGTGAATACCAGTTGCGTTCGATACGGTACATCATCAAGCGGCTGTTGCCACGAGCAACAGGGTAAACCGGCATTAGAGGTGGATGAGGGAAACGCTCGTCCAAGTACTCCATGATGATTTTTGAATCGTAAAGAGCTAGCTCACGGTCAACAAGAGTTGGCACTGATTTATATGGGTTTAGCTCAACAAGCTCAGCAGGAAGGTTTGCTTCGTCAACAAGCTCAACTTCAACACTTACACCTTTTTCAGCTAGTACAATGCGAACCTGATGGCTATACAAATCTGATGCACTTGAGAAAAGAGTCATCACAGAACGTTTATTGGCAGCTACAGCCATGGAGCCCTCCAGTACACTTACAAATAAAAACAATGGAGGCTAAGCCTCCATTGTACATCAATTAAAATTGGGAATTAGCACGGTATTTTAGCACAATTAATGCACATCGCGCCAATACTCTTTCTTGAGCATCACGACAACGATGGTTAGAAGCACTAAGAAGCCCATTACCCACCAGCCTAGAGCGTGACGCTCAAGCTGCACTGGGTCACCTGAATAAACTAAGAAGTTAACGAGATCGCCAACCGCTTTGTCATATTCGCCTTCACTCAGCTCACCCGTGCCATCGGTTTCAGTACCAACAACAACTTGTACTTCTTCGCCATCTACGATTTTCGTATCGTAAATAGGCGTCGGGATGCCCTGTAGCTCTTCAAGCACATGCGGCATACCAACACTCGGGAAGACGATGTTGTTCACGCCGAATGGGCGAGATGGATCAACATAGAAAGAGCGTAAGTAAGTGTATAACCAATCAGCACCACGAACTCGTGCAACCAACGTAAGATCTGGTGGTGGAGCACCAAACCAGTTTGCCGCTTGCTTCGGTGGCATAGCATTGACCATTAGATCACCGATTTTCGCTTCAGGATTGAAAATCAGGTTTTCTTTCATTAAGTCTGTTGGAATTTCCAAGTCTGTTGCTACACGCTCGTAACGCTGGTATTGCGTAGAGTGACAAGCAAAACAGTAGTTCATGAATAACTTCGCGCCGTTTTGTAGCGAAGCTTTATCCGTAAGGTCAACATTCGCTTTATCCAGCGGAACACTGGCCCCAGCTGCCATCGCTAGTGATGGCAACATAGCAAATAGAATTACAATCCACTTCTTCATTTGAATGTCACCCTCTCTGGTAATGGTTTGGTTGCTTCATTTTTGCTGTAGAAGAACAGCAACACAAAGAACATGAAGTAACACAAGCTAAAGATCTGAGATAGTAGTGTGTACGTTGGTGTCGCAGGTAACGCACCTAAAATACCCAGAGCGATAAAGGCGATGGTGAACTGTACAATATTCAATAGATGAAGTTTGCTACGGTAACGGTATGAACGAACTTTACAACGATCCAACCAAGGTAGAACAAACAGCACTGCAATTGACGCGCCCATTAGGATAACACCTAATAGTTTGTCTGGAACCGCACGTAAGATTGCGTAGAACGGCGTGAAGTACCATACCGGAGCAATATGCTCTGGTGTCTTCAGTGGGTTTGCAGCTTCAAAGTTAGGCGGCTCAAGGAAGTACCCACCCATTTCTGGGTTAAAGAACAGCACGTAACAGAAGAAGAACAAGAAACCAGCAACACCGACCAAGTCCTTAACCGTGCCGTACGGATGGAAAGGAATCGAATCAATGATGTCATATTTCTTCGTGTAGTAATCGTGGAACTTGAATTGCGTTTTGTAATCGTCGCCCATTGAGCCTTTTGGCAGCTTAGTTTCGATACCATCCGGGTTGTTTGAGCCTACTTCGTGCAGCGCCAATACGTGCAGAACAACAAGAAGAAGCAAAACGATAGGCAGTGCAATAACGTGTAGTGCAAAGAAACGGTTTAGCGTTGCACCAGAGATGATGTAGTCACCACGAATCCAAAGCGTTAGGTCATCACCGATAACAGGAATAGCACCAAACAGGGAAATGATTACCTGCGCACCCCAGTATGACATCTGACCCCATGGAAGTAGGTAACCCATGAACGCTTCAGCCATGAGAACTAAGAAGATCAACATACCGAAGATCCACAACAGTTCACGAGGTTTTTGGTATGAACCGTAGATCAAACCACGGAACATGTGAAGATACACAACAACGAAAAACGCTGACGCGCCAGTGGAATGCATGTAACGCAGAAGCCAACCGTACTCTACATCACGCATAATGTATTCGATGGACGCAAATGCACCGTCACCTGAAGGAACATAGTTCATCGTTAGCCAAATACCCGTTAGGATTTGGTTAACAAGAACCAGCATCGCCAGAGAACCGAAAAGGTACCAAAAGTTGAAGTTCTTAGGCATTGGGTATTCAGACAAATGCTTTTTATAAGCATTCATTGCAGGAATACGCTTTTCAACCCAATCTAACATTGCTTGCATTATGCATCTCCCTCATCAACACCCACAATGAGCTTGGTATCGCTCAAATACATGTGCTTAGGAACGACAAGGTTCAACGGAGCAGGTACTCCTTGGAACACTCGACCAGCCATGTCGAACTTAGAACCATGACAAGGACAGAAGAAGCCAGATCTTACGCCCTGCACCTGCTCTGAGAAAGAGTCAGGTAGATAGGTTGGTGAACAACCTAAGTGGGTACAGAAACCAACTGCGACGAAAAACTCTTCCTTAATCGAACGAAACTCATTCTGAGCGTACTCAGGCTGCTGCTCCATTTCAGATTGTGGATCGCGAAGCTTATCACCGATCGATTTTAAGTTATCCAGAACGCTTTGAGTGCGGCGAACAATCCATACAGGTTTTCCCTGCCACTCAACACGAACCAGCTGACCTGGTTCAATTTTACTTATATCCACTTCCACCGGTGCGCCCGCCGCTTTGGCTTTAGCACTCGGATTCCATGATTTGATAAAAGGCACGGCGACGGCGACTGCCCCTAACCCACCAACAACTGCCGTTGTAGCGGTTAGAAAACGCCTGCGACCGTTATTTAAAGGCGCGTTGCTCATCCAAACATTCTCCCATTTGCTCCCTTTGGATCGTTATTATTCCGCTTATAAGAGCATGGCTAACAAATAATGAATTTAGTTCTATTTATTGGAGGGAAATGATAAAGAAAACCCTACTTTTTGACAAGATAAAGCTACCTTTTTGTAACATTTGTGAGGCAAATCGCTCGCGTCGTCACAAAAGCGGCAGAATTATAAAAAATTGATGTGATTTGTAACAAGAAAGCACCACATAGAAGCCCCGCTGAAAGCGGATAAAACCTTTTATCTTGGTAGTTTTCAGTTAATTACACAGAGAAATATTTCGTATTACGCGTTCAGCTTGCTGTGTTTATATTTTCAATTTTGTAGCACGCAGAATGCTCAAAAAGGAGCGTAAGTCATTTTAAAACATGTTACAGGGAGAATAAGATACAAAGACATTCTTGCTGATGAATACATCTATGCTGCATCGCAAGAGAAAGCGTGGTGAGTCGCGATTAAATAAGGCACACATATAAAACGGCACTGACAACCTTTCGACGAAGAGGACGAATAAGAAGGCCTGCTCGGAGTGTGATGATAAGTGAAGGCTGTTCGTTGCTTGAAGACAAGTATGATGTCTTTAAATACAAAAAAGCCCGGCATAGAGCCGAGCTTTTGGTACACAGTTTCCAGAGTAACTCTGAAAGCATAATTCCCGATAAGAGGAAATTAACGCTTAGAGAACTGTGGACGACGACGTGCTTTACGTAGACCAACTTTCTTACGTTCAACGCAACGAGCGTCACGAGTAACGTAGCCAGCTGCGCGTAGAGCAGGACGTAGAGACTCATCGTATTCCATAAGCGCGCGAGTGATACCGTGACGGATAGCACCAGCTTGACCAGAAATACCGCCGCCTTTAACTGTTACGTAAAGGTCTAGCTTTTCAGTTAGTTCAACTAGCTCTAGAGGTTGTTGTACAACCATACGTGCTGTTGGACGACCGAAGTATTCGTCAAGGTTACGCTTGTTTACTACAATGTTACCGCTGCCTGGTTTAATGAAAACACGTGCAGCTGAGCTTTTGCGACGGCCAGTGCCGTAGTATTGATTCTCTGCCATTTTCGAAATCCCCAATTAGATGTCTAGTACTTGTGGTTGTTGAGCAACATGGTTGTGCTCAGCGCCCGCGTAAACTTTTAGCTTACGGTACATAGCACGGCCTAGAGGACCACGTGGAAGCATGCCTTTAACTGCAAGCTCAAGAGCCATCTCAGGTTTACGATCGATCAACTTTTCAAAAGTGATAGATTTTAGACCACCTGGGAATTCAGAGTGACGGTAGTACACTTTGTTCTTAGCTTTGTTACCAGTTACAGCAACTTTCTCAGCGTTGATAACGATGATGTAATCACCAGTGTCAACGTGAGGAGTGTATTCAGCTTTATGTTTGCCACGTAGGCGAGATGCAATTTCACTTGCTAGACGGCCAAGAGTTTTACCTTCAGCGTCTACAACGTACCAGTCGCGTTTTACAGTTTCTGGTTTAGCAACGAAAGTTTTCATGCTAACAATAACCCGTTAATTAAATTTTAAACTTTAAAGGAACACCCAATAGTGCTCCCACACTGTCTAAGAGCCCAGTCATCACCCCTTCGAGTCGTTGGTACTCTCGACCTTCAATTTCGAAATAACTTCGATAATCAGGTCTGCAGTAACGGTGGGTCGCAGGATTATAGAGAAGAGCGAAGAAAAAATCACCTTTTTTTGCGCCAAATCACTAATTTTTTCTTCACTTTTTTAAGAACCCATTGGATCTAGGCCAAATGTTCACGCGCGAGATACTCATGACTTTGCATCTCAGTAAGCCGAGACAAACAGCGCTTAAATTCGAACTCTAACTGCCCGTCAGTATATAAGTCGGCCATTGGCACTTCAGCAGAAATAATCAACTTAACATTGCGCTCGTAAAACTCATCGACCAGCGCGATAAAGCGTCTCGCCGCATCATCTATTTTTCGGTTCATTTGTTGAACATCTGCCAGTAATACAGTGTGGTAAATACGAGACAATTCAATGTAGTCATTTTGACTGCGAGCAGTTTGACACAACTGAGCAAACGACGCATGCAGCACCCCGTCACTTGCTTCAATCACCGCTAGTTGACGGTGGTTAACTTCGATTTGATGAGCAACAAACTGACGCTCTCCAGTCAGCTGCTGATAATATTTGTTAAGGTTTATGCTAGCCTGCTCATCAAGCGGGTAATGGTATATTTCAGCCTGTTCTAACGTTCTTAAGCGATAATCAACGCCACTATCGACATTCAACACTTCACAACGTGCCAAAATCATATCGATCGCGGGCAAAAAGCGCGCTCTTTGCAAACCGTTACGATATAAGTTCTGCGGCTCGATGTTTGAAGTCGCGACTAGGATCATCTGCCGCTTGAACATTTCTTGAAGTAACGTTGCAAGGATCATCGCATCAGTAATGTCGGAAACAAAAAATTCATCAAAGCAAACCACATCTGCTTCTTCTTTAAATTTATCCGCCACTTTTGATAGAGGATTTTCGACATCACCTAACAGCTTCAACTCATCATGTACTCGATACATAAATCGATGGAAGTGGACGCGCATTTTTCTTTGGGTCGGTAAAGCATCAAAAAATGCGTCCATAAGGTAGGTTTTACCGCGACCTACCCCACCCCAAAAGTAAAGGCCTTTTGGTGGTTCAGGCTTGTCGATTTTTTTCCCCATTAGCTTTTGCCATTTGGAAAGCTGAGGCACAGGCGCTGACTGAAATTCAACGATAGCATGGTAAAGCTTGTCTAATGCAACGACCGCTTGATACTGAGCTTCATCACGCTGAAACCCGTGTTCTGCTATGTCTTTTTGATATTGTTGTAGTGGTGTCATCGTATTAAGTCGTATAGAGGTATAGAGAAAAGGGTTACCTCGGGGTCAACTTTGAGAATAGAGAGAAGTAGTTATCAGTCCCCGAAGACATACTGCTATTTTTCTTTATCGGCTGTTCAAGCCATAGTAACATGGACGAGCACCGCGTGTAACTAAGTAGTAAAAGACTTGTTAAAACAACTATAAGGAGCAGTTATGCCTTGGATTTATGCCATTGTGGGTTTGCTGGTCGGTACAATCGTAGGCGTAGTCATTAGTAGACTAACCACCCCTGAATACAAGAAACAAAAGTCTGTGCAGAAAGAACTTGAAGCGGCCAAGTTTGAATTAGAGCAACAACGTCAAGAGCTCGTCGATCACTTTGCACAAACCGCAGAAATGTTGGACACCCTAGGTAAAGATTACACCAAGCTATACCAACATATGGCCAAGACCTCTTCTGAGCTTTTGCCAAACTTACCAGAACAAGACAACCCGTTTGATAAGAAAACGGCAATGTCGTCTGAAACCATTGCAGAAGATCAACCAGAGTTTAACGAACAACCAAAAGACTACGCTAATGGCGCCACCGGTCTTTTGAAGGATCAAGAGAAAGAAATCATTAATGCTCCCGAAGCGGTAACCGCAAAAGCATCATAATCCTCTCTTACTTCTATCTAGGGCCGATACATTTGTATCGGCCCTTTTTTGAACTTTTTCACCTCACCTTCGCTCTAACTTGGATGTGCACTGCCTCCCCTTTTGATTGTCCGAACTAGACCCTATATTAGTTATTAACAAAGTGAACTAACCGTTCGGATATTTCTTTTTGGCAGACATGTTTCAAGAGGAGTTATTGGATGAAAAAACCACTGCTTGCGCTCACCGTTCTATCTCTGAGTTTGGGGTCGATTATTGCCCCAGTTCAAGCCACTGCCGCATTACCTTTGAATGTGGATGGCCAACAGTTACCTAGCTTGGCACCAATGCTTGAGAAGGTGACCCCAGCTGTTGTGAGTATTGCTGTAGAAGGTAAACAAGTACAAACCAGCCGCATTCCCGAGCAATTTCAATTTTTCTTTGGCCCAGACTTTCCTATGGAACAAAGGCGAGAGCGCCCGTTCAGAGGTTTAGGGTCTGGTGTCATTATTGATGCGAAGAAAGGCCATATTGTCACTAACTACCATGTGATCAAGGGCGCAGATGAGATTCGAGTTCGCCTCTTTGACGGGCGCGAGTATGACGCTACGCTCGTTGGCGGTGATGAAATGGCCGATGTTGCGTTACTTAAATTAGAGAAAGCGAAAAACTTAACGCAGATTAAAGTCGCGGATTCCGACAAACTGCGTGTCGGTGACTTTACGGTTGCGATTGGTAACCCATTTGGGCTCGGTCAAACCGTAACTTCGGGTATTGTTTCAGCCCTTGGTCGTAGTGGCTTAAACGTTGAAAACTTCGAAAACTTCATCCAAACCGATGCCGCAATTAACAGCGGTAACTCTGGTGGTGCATTGGTCAACCTTAATGGTGAGCTGATCGGTATTAATACTGCAATTTTAGGCCCTAACGGCGGTAATGTGGGTATTGGCTTTGCGATTCCATCAAACATGATGAAAAACCTCACTGATCAAATTCTAGAGTTTGGTGAAGTCAAACGCGGCATGTTGGGTGTGCAAGGTGGCGAAGTAACCTCTGAGCTAGCTGATGCATTGGGTTACGAGTCGAGTAAAGGGGCCTTTATTGGTCAAGTCGTACCGGACAGCGCAGCCGATAAAGCAGGATTAAAAGCCGGTGACGTAATTGTATCGGTGAACGGCAAAGCGATTAATACTTTCTCAGAGCTCCGCGCAAAAGTGGCAACACTGGGCGCAGGTAAAGAAATCACATTAGGTGTGGTTCGAGATGGTAAGAATAAAACCTTTGATGTAACGCTTGGCGAATCTACGAATATGAAAGCTAAAGCGGAGACATTACATGAGGGACTCAAAGGGGCGGAATTAAGCAATACAACACCAAGTGATGTAATCCAAGGTGTTAAAGTATCGAGCGTTGCAGATAACTCTCCGGCTGCTCAATATCAATTACAACAAGGTGACATTATTATCGGTGTGAACCGTCAACGAGTGAAAAACCTTGCCGAGCTTCGTACAATCGTAGAGAAACACAAAGGTGTACTGGCTCTTAATATTCAACGTGGTGAGCGTACTATTTATCTTGTCATTCGTTAACCACTTTCAAAGTGATAGAAAATAAGGTTTTCGATGCATAGTACTGAGTGATAAGGCTCGATCACTTTTCCTTATCGCTCAATAACTAATGAAAAGGGCAGCGCGATGACGTGCTGCCCTTTTGTTATTTTTCAATGTAATGCTATTCTTCATCTTCGATGCCATTTTGGCGCTCACGCATGGAGAGGATATGCTCAGCTTTTTATTACGTTCTGTCTTTTTAGGCTTGGCTACTGCCGCAGTGGTATTACTGGCGGTTCCATCTTTGCGCAACAACGTAATTCCTGCCGCGCTTGATCCTCAACCTGTTAATATCGCATCAGTCGAATTGACGTTTAATCAAGCGGTCCGAAGAGCAGCGCCTGCAGTGGTAAACATCTACAGCCGTAAGTATGTTGAGAATGATCGCAGTAAACTCTCGACTCAAGGTCTGGGGTCAGGTGTCATTGTTAGTGAGAAAGGCTACATCATTACTAACTATCATGTGGTTGCTCAAGCTGATCAAATTGTTGTGGCATTACAAGACGGCAGAGCCGCAGCGGCTCAGCTCGTAGGGACAGACAAACGTACTGATATAGCCGTGCTGCGTGTCGAAGGTTCGAATTTGCCCGTAATCCCTCTGAACTCTAATTACAAACCACAAGTGGGCGACGTAGTACTAGCCATCGGTAACCCATACAACCTTGGACAAACCACAACGTTCGGCATTATTTCTGCCACAGGTCGTTCATCTATTAGCGACGGTCGTCAAGCATTCATTCAAACCGATGCCGCCATCAATGAAGGTAACTCTGGTGGAGCCCTAGTGAACACACAAGGCGAGCTCGTCGGCATTAACACCGCCTCTTTTCAGCAAGCGACAGACTTAGAAACTTACGGTATTTCTTTTGCGATCCCTGCGCCGCTAGCGAGTAAGATCATGCAGAAAATCATCGCTGATGGCCGCGTGATTCGTGGTTATATTGGAATCGACGGCCAAGACATTAATGCGGTCACTGCTCGCTTACTTGGAAATGAACACATAGGTGGTATTGTCGTACTTGGTATTGATCCAAATGGTCCAGCCAATGCGGCAGGCTTCCAAAAGCAGGACATCATTATCAGTATTGATGGCAATAAAGTGCAAGGGCGTCAGAGCGTTATGGATATCGTCACCGATTTACGTCCTGGCACCACCGTGGACGTCGGTATCATTCGCAAAGGAAAAGAGATGACCTTGAAAGTCACCATTGCCGAAGACAAGCAAGAAGCATAAAAAATCCCAGCCATTGGCTGGGATTTTTATTTGTGCGTTACTCGCTATCGCTCGGTGTTTCCGTCGTATCGGAATCATCTAGCTCAACTTCAATGCGAGTGACTCGCTGCAAACCTCTCGGTAATAACCCACCTCGGCGACCACGTTCGCCACGGAAGTTATCAAGGTCAGACGGTTTAAGACCCAACTTTCGCTTACCCGCGTACAACGTTAGCGATGCACCTTTTGGTAAAGACATTAAGTGAGATAGTACTTCTTCTCGCTCTTTTGCTTTAGCAGCAGGAATGTTGATGATCTTATTCCCCTTACCTTTCGCCAGTTGTGGCAAGTCTTTGATTGGGAACAGCAGCATGCGACCTTGGTTAGTGATTGCTAAGATTTCATCAGAGTCTAAATCTTCAATCTCTTTTGGCGTCATTATCTCAGAGTTGGCAGGTAAAGTGACGAGCGCTTTACCACTGCGGTTTTTAGACAGCAAGTCCGCGCCTTTACATACAAAGCCGTAACCTGCATCTGAGCCCACCAGCCACAGCTGATCTTCTTCACTCATGATGACTTGGCGAATACTGCTACCAGCCGTAATATTCAAGCGACCGGTAATCGGCTCACCTTGACTACGAGCAGAAGGCAGTGAGTGCGATTCCAGAGAGTAACTTCGACCGTCACTACCTAGGAATACCGCAGGCTGATTACTCTTACCTCGAGCATGCGCTAAATACTTATCACCCGACTTATAGTTTAAGCCTTCGGCATCCACGTCATGGCCTTTCGCGTGACGAATCCAACCTTTCTCAGAAAGCACAACCGTGATTGGCTCACTTGGTACGAGGTCACGTTCAGTCAGCGCTTTTGCTTCTGCACGCTCAACCATTGGAGAGCGACGATCATCACCGTATTTCTCTGCGTCTGCTTTGATTTCTTTTTTCAGTAGTGTGTTCAGACGACGCTCAGAACCGAGTAGCTGTTCTAGCTTCTCACGCTCTTTCTCTAGCTCGTCTTGCTCACCACGGATCTTCATCTCTTCTAGTTTTGCTAGATGACGAAGTTTGGTATCTAAAATTGCATCCGCTTGGATATCGGTAATACCAAAGCGTTCCATCAGCACCGCTTTTGGATCGTCTTCAGTACGGATGATCTCAATCACTTCATCTAGGTTGAGGTAAGCAACCAACAAACCTTCCAAGATGTGTAGACGAGCCATTACTTTGTCTAGGCGATGTTGTAGACGACGACGCACAGTCGTACGACGGAACTCGATCCACTCAGACAGAATTTGCACCAGACCTTTAACTTGAGGACGGTTATCCAAACCAATCATGTTCAAGTTAACGCGGTAACTGCGCTCAAGATCCGTTGATGCGAACAAATGGTTCATCAACAAATCACAATCGACGCGGTTTGACTTAGGCACGACAACAATACGCGTTGGGTTCTCGTGATCCGATTCGTCACGAAGATCGTCAACCATTGGCAGCTTCTTCGCACGCATCTGGTTAGCGATTTGCTCAAGCAGTTTGGCACCCGATACTTGGTGAGGCAAAGAAGTGATAACAATATCAGAACCTTCTTTATGCCAAACCGCGCGCATTTTTATGCTGCCACGACCGTTGCGGTAAATCTTCTCGATATCCGCTTGCGGCGAGATAATTTCTGCTTCTGTTGGGTAATCTGGACCTTTGACATACTGCATCACGTCCGGCAGTTCTGCTTTCGGGTTGTCGATCAAATGAATAGTCGCATCTGCGATTTCACGAACGTTGTGCGGTGGGATGTCTGTTGCCATACCAACGGCAATGCCGGTTACACCGTTAAGCAGGATATGAGGCAGACGTGCTGGCAACATTTGTGGCTCTTTCATTGTGCCATCAAAGTTAGGTTGCCATTCAACCGTGCCCTGACCAAGTTCGCCAAGCAATACTTCAGCAAACTTAGACAGTTTTGCTTCGGTATAACGCATTGCCGCAAATGATTTCGGATCATCTGGCGCACCCCAGTTACCTTGACCATCCACTAATGGATAGCGGTAAGAGAATGGCTGAGCCATCAATACCATCGCTTCGTAACACGCTGAATCACCGTGCGGATGGTATTTACCTAGCACGTCACCAACGGTACGTGCAGATTTTTTGTATTTTGCTGATGCAGAGAGACCAAGCTCTGACATCGCATAAATGATGCGTCGTTGAACCGGCTTTAAGCCATCACCAATGTATGGCAAGGCGCGGTCCATGATTACGTACATCGAGTAGTTCAGATAAGCGTCTTCAGTGAACTTGCGCATTGGCAATTGTTCGACGCCATCGTAGGTAATTTCTGTAGACATCCGTTACACCTCTGCCAAGTCGCCGTTGTTTTGTAGCCAAGAACGACGGTCATCTGCACGCTTTTTACCTAGCAGCATGTCCATCATTTCCATGGTCGCCGTAGAGTCGTCAATGGTTAACTGCACTAAGCGACGCGTGTTCGGATCCATGGTGGTTTCACGCAACTGAAGTGGGTTCATCTCACCCAGACCTTTGAATCGTTGCACGTTGATTTTGGCTTTCTTCTTCGACAAGCGCTCTAAAATGCCATCTTTTTCATCGTCATCGAGGGCGTAGAACACTTCTTTCCCGCAGTCGATTCGATACAGAGGCGGCATCGCCACATAGATATGACCCGCTTCCACTAGTGCGCGGAAGTGACGAGTAAATAGAGCACAAAGCAGCGTTGCGATGTGAAGACCGTCCGAGTCCGCATCGGCAAGGATACAGATCTTACCGTAACGAAGACTCTCGAGGTTGTCGCTATCTGGGTCAATACCCAAAGCAACAGAGATATCGTGTACTTCTTGAGACGCAAGAACTTGATCGGCAGAGACTTCCCACGTGTTCAAGATCTTACCACGCAGTGGCATCACAGCTTGGAATTCACGGTCACGTGCCTGTTTTGCCGAGCCACCCGCAGAGTCACCCTCCACAAAGAAGATTTCAGTGCGACTTAAGTCCTGTGCTGAACAGTCGGTCAACTTACCTGGCAGTGCTGGGCCGGACGCCACTTTCTTACGTACGACTTTTTTCGCTGCACGCATACGACGGTGTGCGTTAGCGATACAGACTTCTGCCAATTGCTCTGCGAGCTGAGGCTTTTCGTTCAACCAAAGACTGAACGCATCTTTTACAACGCCAGAGACAAATGCCGCGGTTTGACGAGAAGACAGACGTTCTTTGGTCTGGCCTGCAAATTGCGGGTCTTGAATCTTAACCGACAGCACGTAAGAACAGCGGTCGAAAACGTCATCACCCGTTAGCTTCACGCCACGAGGTAATAGATTACGGAACTCACAGAATTCGCGCATCGCTTCCAACAAGCCTTGGCGTAAACCATTAACGTGCGTACCACCTTGAGCGGTTGGGATCAGGTTAACGTAGCTTTCGGTGATCATCTCACCGCCTTCTGGCTGCCAAATTACCGCCCAGTTTGCCGCTTCAGTATCCGCCAAGAACTCACCAGTAAATGGTTCTTCAGGAATAACTGGATAGCCTTTTACACCTTCCGCAAGATAGTCTTTAAGACCGTCTTCGTAGTACCACTTATAGTCTTTGCCATTAACTTTGTCGGTTAATGTGATTTCTAAGCCCGGACACAAAACCGCTTTTGCGCGCAGGTTGTTGACTAAGCGCGTCACAGAGAAGTTAGCCGAATCGAAGTACTTCGCATCAGGCCAGAAATGCACGCTGGTACCGCGATTGCGACGACCACATGTGCCAGTTACGGTCAGATCAGACACTTTCTCGCCGTGTTCAAATGCAATTTCATACACTTGACCATCACGACGAACTGTTACTTCAACGCGTTTTGACAACGCGTTTACTACAGATATACCTACCCCGTGCAAACCACCAGAGAATTGGTAGTTTTTGTTAGAGAACTTACCACCCGCATGTAGCTTACATAGAATTAGCTCTACGCCTGATACTTTCTCTTCTGGGTGGATATCAACAGGCATGCCTCGACCATCATCGATCACTTCGAGTGATTGGTCAGCATGTAGGATGACTTGTACTTTTGAGGCATGTCCGGCTAGCGCTTCATCGACACTGTTGTCGATAACTTCTTGGCCCAAATGGTTTGGGCGCGCTGTATCCGTATACATCCCTGGTCGGCGACGTACTGGCTCTAAGCCATTCAGTACTTCAATGGCACCAGCATTATATTGTTCAGTCATAATACGGAATTATTCTCAAAGTTTACTTGTTGCCTGAGTATCACCAATGGGCGTACCCATACTCAGGAAACGAAAAAGCCACCCTGTTCACATCACTAAGAGTTTGTAAACATGATGCATAACAAAGTAGCCAGGGTCCTCGACCCTTAAGATCTTTTGGCAAAACATAGTCGGAAAGCATACCGCCCATGTCAAGAAACGGTTGGATATATCAATAAAAACTATGAGCCTTTTCCAATCGCTTTCGAATTACAGTTCTAGAAATTCGATAATCTGTGCAGGATAACGCTCAAAGCCTACAAAACTGTGATCACCGCCTTGTTCTACTGTTTGCTTAGCGTCTGCAAACTTATCTACCGCTTGTCGATAGTCTAAAACCTCATCTTCTGTTTGTTGCAATAACCAAAAAGAATGTGGCGACGCGATGCTTTGTACATCAAGAGCTTTTAACTCGTCAATATGACAAGCTTCAAGTGTATAGGTTTCATGCGTATATGGGTTAGTTTGCTTACCTAAATAATCTACTAGCAACTCATAAGGCTTGACTGCGGGGTTGACCACTACCGCTTTAAACCCAAACTTGTCATTTAGCCACGTTGACATAAAACCGCCTAATGAGCTGCCCACTAGACCAATTTTATAGTCGTCTTTATATTGCTCGATAATATCCAACAACATTTTCGCCGCTTGCTGAGGATAACAAGGTAACTGGGGAACAATCACCTTGATATCAGGCCTATGTTGCTCGCAGTAGGCTCTCATCACATTCGCTTTCATGGAGAGTGGAGAGCTATTAAAGCCATGGATATAGAGAAGAAGTGAAGGTTTACTCATAGATATCTCGCACAAAAAAGCGAGCCCGAACAGAGAGCTCGGGCGCGTTAGTAGCCGTTAGAAGAGAAGTCTGGTTGGAACTGGCCATCAGGAAGCCGACCTACTTGGGTCGTAATATCGCCACAAGCGTGTAGTTGCAGCTCCCGCCAACCAGGCGAAGTGGTATCAAGGGCAAAATCATCCGAGTTAGGCTTAAACTGAACACAAGTTGAGGGTGTTGCCATCACTCGAATGCCCTTGTAAAGCACATTCATATCTTGATGAACATGACCACAGAGAATGCCTTTCACGTTATCAAAACGCTCGACAACCTGCCAAAACGCTTCGGCATCTTTTAAAGTATGTTGATCAAGCCACGCGCTTCCGACCAGTAACGGGTGATGATGCAACAAAACAAGTGTGTGTCTTTCTGGGTGTTCGGCTAGCTTTTCTTCGAGTAGCGTTAATTGCTGATCACTCAAGCGCCCATGAGGAACGCCAACAACTTGCGAGTCTAAAAGAATTAACTGCCAATGCTCGCCAAGCAACACATGCTCTGCGGCTTTGATTTGTGGCGAAGGCAAAACACTGCCCATATTAGGCTTGTAATCATGATTACCAGGTAGCCAAAAGCAGTCTTTCTCTAGCGGTTCAATGCCGTTGGCAAAGCGCTGATAAGATTCTGCACTATGGTCTTGGGAAATATCGCCTGTCGCCAAGATGTAATCAAACGCCACGTTGCGGCGTAAAACATCAGCAACAACAGCATTGAAGCTATCGACTGTTTTTACGCTTAGCAAACTTCCCTCATCGGCAGCAAACAGATGAGTATCCGTAATTTGTAAAAGTTTGATGCTGTCACTAGATGATTGCAAAATGAAAACCTGATTCGTCCACTATATCGTTATTTGTTATTTTCCTTTAGTGACGTGACGATCAATTGAAGGCAAGTGGTGTTCTACTGATACCACTTCGTAAACAAAACGTCAGCCATTCACCGAGGAATGTGTTTAATTGATGCTTTTCATCTTTCTGCATCAGTTGGTCATTGGGATAATCATACTTAGCTTTTATGCGAGAGAACTCTCCGCTTGAGCATACTTCGGCTACTCTCGCATCATGATAAAGCCTGACAGACATCGTCGGTAAAGGAAACACTGGCGTTTCATCACTCTGACATATCTCAACAACTGTGGTGTATTTTGTGATTTCATTCACGGTCAATTGGTAAACCATGTTCGCCGCTTGGTAGCAACGTACATCCCCAACTTCGGCAGAAGCAGGCAATAAGGCGTTCAACTTAGCGTAGTTGGTCTCATACGTTCTCATAAGGCCAGCTAAATCAACATGATATTGTTGTTTTTCAGCCAATTGTGCCATTACTCACTCTCCACCGTTTGGGATAGTCCCCATTCTGACTTTAACTCTTGATGGTGTAATTGCAGCCATTGCAACGCAATAATCGACGCACCATTTTCAAATTTTCCGTCCTTCACCCATTGATACGCCGTTTCACGACTCATGACATGAACGCGGATATCTTCATTCTCATAGTCTAAACCATGAATGCCGTGCGCTTTAGACGCATCCACTTCACCAACAAAGACGTCTAGCTTTTCCGAGCAACCACCAGCCGAAGGATAATAGGACGTAACAGGTACAACGCGCCCCACCTGAATCCCCGCTTCTTCGACAGCCTCTCGACGAATTACGGCTTCAGCAGATTCATCGCGGTCAATCATACCGGCGACAATTTCTAGCTGCCAAGGGTGTTCATGTTCCAACGCGCCAATACGAATCTGTTCAATGATTACGACCTGGTCCGTCTTTGGATCATAAGGAAGCATCGCTGCTGCGTGACCACGCTCGAACATTTCTCGTTCGACAACTCCACTCCAACCACCAGCAAATAGCCTATGCTGAAAGCGGTATTTCACCATTTTGAAAAAACCTTCAAATAAGGTTTCTTTCGAGATGACTTTTACATCTCGCGAAGTAAAATCTTGTTGTTGTTTGTCACGCTGTTGCATTCAACACCTCTCTGAGTGAATCCTGTAGTTTACTCATTGTTATTCGCTTGCTCAAAGGACTTGGCTCAACTTTTTGTATAATAGTTACAAATTAATTTAAGTCTTTGCTAAAAATTTATTGCACAAGTGGATAATTACGTGTAAAAAAGTGCAAACTTTAGAGTAAATATCGTGCAAATTGAGTTAAACTACTGAGAATTAACCAATCTATGGACCGCGGGAATAGAAAATGAAAAAATTGCTTCCACTATTTATCAGTGCAGCGCTAGGTAGCATGAGTACGTCTGCGTTCGCAGACTCTTTGGCTGAAATCTACGACTTGGCAAAACAAAATGATCCACAATTGCTCAGTGTAGCAGCACAACGTGACCAAGCTTTCGAAGCAATCACCTCAAGCCGTAGTGCTCTATTACCACAAATTAACCTTACTGCGGGTTACAATTTAACTCGTGGTGATACTGAATACGATTCAAATCTAATTAGCGACGTATCAAACGATGGCAACGCACTAACCGCTGGCGTTAGCTTTTCACAAGCACTTTACAACCGCGCATCTTGGATCTCTCTAGATACTGCTGAGAAAAGTGCTCGCCAAGCAGACGCAACTTACGCAGCGACGCAACAGGCACTGATTCTTCGCGTATCACAAGCGTATTTTGAAGTTCTACGCGCACAAGATAATCTTGTTTTCGTACGTGCAGAAAAAGCCGCGGTTGGCCGTCAACTTGAGCAAACTAAACAGCGTTTTGAAGTAGGTTTGTCTGCAATCACTGACGTGCATGACGCACAAGCTCAGTACGACCAAGTGCTAGCGGACGAAGTGTTGGCAGAAAACGCGCTCACTAATAGCTACGAGTCACTGCGTGAAATTACAGGCCAAGAGCACAAAGATCTCAACATTTTGGACACTGGCCGCTTCACTGCTAGCCCATCGACCGTACCTGCTGAATCGCTCATTGATGAAGCAAAAACCAAAAACCTGACCTTGCTATCTTCACGTATTCTTCAAGACATTGCGCGTGACAATATTTCACTAGCAAGCTCTGGCCACCTACCAACGCTCTCTCTAGATGGTGGTTACAACTACGGTGATACTTCTCATAGCTCTCGTGACAACACGACAGACAACTTCAATATTGGTGTGAACCTTGCTGTACCGCTATACACAGGTGGTAACGTAACCTCTCAAACCAAACAAGCTGAATACGCGTACGTGGCTGCAAGCGAAGATCTTGAAGCGCAATACCGTAGCGTAGTAAAAGATGTTCGCGCACAAAACAACAACATTAACGCCTCTATCGGCGCATTACGTGCGTATGAGCAAGCGGTTATTTCTGCACGCTCTGCACTAGAAGCAACAGAAGCTGGCTTTGATGTAGGTACTCGTACTATCGTTGATGTACTGGACGCGACTCGTCGTCTATACGATGCGAACAAAAACCTATCGAACGCTCGTTACGACTACATTTTAAGTGTTCTTCAGCTACGCCAAGCAGTTGGTACGCTAAGCGAACAAGACATCTTGGACGTTGATGCAGGTTTGAAAGCGGCAAAATAACCGCGAACTGAATACTTCAGGTCTTAATAAATAAAAAACGCCAGTTGAGTTATCAGCTGGCGTTTTTTATTACTTGTAGTTCAGAGCTTAAAAGTGCCTCTGAACTACAAGTATCAAAAAGGCCGCACTTAGCGACCTTTATGAGCAAATAGCATTTCAATGCTAACAAACAGCAGCCTTAGCCCTTACCGCCTTTGATTGCATTAATGATTTCACTGGTCGAGCAGCCATCTTCAAAGTTCAATACACGAACTTCACCACCCGCCGCAATGACTTCTTTACCACCAGCAATCTCTTCTGGTTTGTAGTCACCGCCTTTTACTAGCAAGCTTGGTAGAACTTCTGAGATCAAACGCTGCGGCGTATCTTCACTAAATGGTACAACCCAATCCACAGCGCCCAAACCTGCCAACACCGCCATGCGGCGATCGGTTGGGTTTACCGGACGACCAGGGCCTTTAAGGCGTTTTACTGACTCATCGGTATTAACCGCAACGATTAGGCGATCGCCCAGTTCAGCAGCATGGTTTAAGTAAGACACATGCCCAGCGTGTAGAATATCAAAGCAGCCGTTTGTCATAACGACTTTCTCGCCACGAGCACGTGCTTTTTTCACCGCTTCGATCAGTGCTTTTTCTGAAATCACACCGTAATCCGTGTCTTGGCTGCCATGTACCGCTTCTGCTAATTCAATCTCAGAAAGCGTTGACGTGCCTAGTTTACCAACCACAACACCTGCCGCTGCGTTTGCTAGTGCACACGCTTCTTCAAATGATTTGCCTGCGGCAACAGACGCTGCCAATACAGAGATAACCGTGTCGCCCGCACCTGTCACGTCGTACACTTCTTTCGCTTGAGTTGGAAGGTGGAAAGGTTCCTGGCCACGACGAATCAAGGTCATTCCGTTTTCGCTGCGTGTCACTAAAAGCGCTTCAAATTCAAACTCTTCAACCAAAGCCAGTGCTTTCTCTACTAGCTCTTGGTCAGATTTCACTTTACCTACAACGTCTTCGAACTCTTTCATGTTTGGCGTAAGAAGTGTTGCGCCACGGTAGCGTTCAAAATCCGCACCTTTCGGGTCAATGAAAACCGGAATATTTGCTGCGCGCGCTTTTTGAATGTATGCCTGAACATGCTCTAACGAACCTTTTGCGTAGTCAGACATAATCACGGCTTTAACGTTTGGCAGTGCGGCATCCATACGTGATAGCACAGGTGCAGAATCTGTGTTTTCAAACTTGTCTTCGAAGTCGAGACGAATAAGCTGTTGTCCACGGCTCATTACGCGAAGCTTCGTAATCGTTGGGTAATCAGGCAGTGCAACGAAATCGCACTTCACATTGAGTGAGCTCAGCGTCTCCGTCAGCACTTTTGCAGGCTCATCTTCCCCAGTTAGACCAACAATGTGAGCATGGCCACCTAGTGATGCGATGTTCATCGCAACGTTCGCAGCACCACCAGGACGCTCTTCATTGTTTTCTACTTTTACAACAGGAACCGGCGCTTCAGGAGAAATACGCCCGGTTGGGCCATACCAGTAACGATCTAGCATGACATCACCGATGATGAGCACACCAGCGCTGTTGTAATCAGGTAGAATTGGTTTCATTGTTGGTCTCCAAAAATTAAATCGAAGTGAGTTTATCACAGCCCTTATCGAGGCTAAATATATGGTCTTAACTGAACCACTGATTCCAAGCCTGTTTTACCCACTCCCTTTCGGCAACAAACTTATCTTCCACCACATCAGCGTCTAAATTGAGTAGATTTCGGCGGTGTATTTCGTTGCGCATTGTCGTGTAAGCACGTATCAACTGCATTGCTTGGTCTTCGTCCATAACATCTTGCGCAATGAGCGTTTCAAAGATGCGCACATTATCACACCAACGCGTCAATTTCGGCTTATCGTGACTATAGTTGAGCACTAGGTACTGAGCGAGAAATTCGATATCGGTAATCCCACCTACATCTTGCTTGAGCATAAAGCGGCCTGGCTTTTTCCCCCCAAGATGACCGCGCATTTTTTCTCTCATTTCGACAACGTCTTTTTTCAGTTCAGCTTGATCGCGTGCTTTGCACAACACATCATGCCGCGTATTGTGAAATGCTATCGCCAGTGGTTCATCACCATAAATCATGCGCGCGCGGACAAGTGCTTGATGCTCCCATGTCCACGCGTCTTGATGTTGATAGTCGTCGAACGCGTCCGTTGGGCTAACCAACAAACCCGATGCACCGGACGGACGCAATCGGGTATCGACCTCGTATAAAATACCGGAAGCGGTGCGAGTGGAGAAAATATGAATGATACGCTGTGCTAAACGAAGGTAGAACTGACGACCATCAATCTCTTTTTTGCCGTCAGTGTAGACATTGACGGGGCAGTCATGCATGAAGACAATATCCAAATCGGAGTTATAGCCGAGCTCCCACCCTCCGACTTTACCATAACCAATTACAGCAAAGCCTTTACCTTCACGATCTTTCACATGCGTTGGCTCGCCGTACTTTTCAGACACTTGCAACCAAGCCTGACTGACCACCGCATCCACGATAGCTTCCGCTAAGTAAGTTAAATGGTCACTCACTTTCATCACTGGCAATGCGCCAGCAATATCTGCCGCTGCAATACGCAAAATACAAATTTGCTTAAACTGACGCAACGCTTCCATTTGCTGTTCCATATCATCTTCAGGAATACGTGCCAAATAATCACGCAGCTCTGTACGGTAACTGTCTAATGGAATGGGATTGTACAGCTGCGCAGGGTCGATTAACTCATCAAGCAAGATAGGATAACGAGACAGCTGCTCTGAAATCATTGGGCTTGCGGTACACAAACGTACGAGCTGCACCAGAGCCGCTGGATGCTCATCCAATAATTCCAAGTAAGTTGTGCGAGTGCAGATGTTATGTAGCAAGTGAAGTACACGAGATAAACCAAACTGTGCATCAGGATGGGCAAAGACCGCATCAAACACTTTCGGCATCAAACGATTGAGCACTTCGCGTCCACGTGGGCCTAACGTTTTTTTGGCCAGATCGGTTTTAAAGTTGATGATGGTTTTCGCGCATGAAGCAAAGTCTTCAATCTGAATATCCTGCTGCAAGATATGCTCAAGAACGTCTTGTTTGTCGGCCATATCCCATAGCTCATGAAAATGACGAGCAACAGTAGTCCCCTCGTCTTCTTCATCATCACCAATTAGTGATTCAAAAACTTGGTGAACATTTGCCATATGCTGCTGGGTTTGCTCAATTAATTGCTCCCAACAGCTCATTTTCATCGCAGTGGCGAGCTTTAAGCGTTCGGTTTCGCAATCAGGCAGCGTCTGGGTTTGCTTATCCGCCATTGCTTGCAACAAGTTTTCTAATTGACGCAAGTACTTGTATGCAGCTTCTAGATCGCTGACTTCTTTTGGAGTAAGCAATGCCAGTTCTTCAATGCCTTGCAGCGTTTCCAACAGCCCTCGATTACGCAAAGAAGGCTCTCGACCACCTCGAATCAATTGAAAAACTTGAGCGATAAATTCAATTTCTCGGATGCCACCCGCACCTAGCTTAATGTTGTTATTCAACCCTCGGCGGCGAACCTCGCTACTGATCATCGACTTCATTCGACGCAAAGATTGAATCGCACTGAAATCAATATAACGACGAAAAACAAAAGGGCGCAGCATTTGGCGTAGCTCTTGATACTGCGGGTACATCTCACATCCCATCACCCGAGCTTTGATCATCGCGTAACGTTCCCAATCTCGTCCCTGTTCTTGGTAATAATCTTCAAGTGCGGCATAGCTCATAACCAAGGGGCCACTTTCTCCAAATGGGCGAAGCCGCATGTCGACGCGGTAGCAAAAACCATCGAAGGTTTGTTGGTCGAGCGCTTTGATGATGCGTTGACCAAGACGAGTAAAGAACTGGGCATTGGCAATGCTTCGGCGTGCGCCTTGGGTTTCACCATTCTCTGGGTACGTGAAAATTAGATCAATATCGGAAGAAAAGTTTAGCTCGCCACCACCCAGTTTCCCCATGCCGATAATTAACATCGGCTGCACTTCACCGTCCTCACTTGTTGGCGTGCCCCACTCCTGACAACACACTTGATATTGCCATTGATAGGTTTCAAAAATCATCGCTTCTGCCAACTCAGATAAGTGGCTTAAAGACGTCTCTAGAGACCATGCATGCGTGAAATCCTTCCACGCAATGTACACCATTTCTCGGTTGCGAAACTGACGCAATACGCGATGACCAGACATCTCATCAGGACATTGTTCCAACAGTTCAGCAAGGCTTGAGCGGTAAGACTCCTGACGACTTGGCTGCGCTAACATACTTGGCAACTCACGGGCTAGGACTTCATCGCGATGAATGGCTTCGGTTATAAATTGGCTTAAGCCCGCCACATAACGAAATTGCTGCGCAACTTCATCGGGCCAAAGGGGAAAATAACCTGCGTCTTGGGCGTTTTGTACGGCAGATTCAGCGATAGAAATCAGTGGCGAAGGCAGCTGCATTTTTCTTCCTTGTTTGAAAAGCACGGTAACTCATTCTTTATACCAGACTGAAAGCAAATAAAAACGCCCACAAAAGGTTTGTGGGCGTTTTATCAAAAGTTCGGGATCGAATATTAAACTTGGAAAGATTTGATCTTCTTGTCTAGCTCACCTGCATTATTTTGCATCATTTCAGAGGTTTCTAGCAGCTCGGTAACGACAACAACTGAGGCTTCCACCAACTCACGTACATTGGTGAGGTTTTGGCTCATCTCTTCTGCAACACTGCTTTGCTGACCAGACGCCGTCGCGATCTGGAAGTTCATGTCATTGATTTGCGTCACTTGCCCAACAATACCATCGAGCTCAGATCCAGCATTAGAAACCAGCTCGTTTCCATCTGCCGCTTCTACAACGCTTTTTTCCATGAGTTCTACCGCAGATTCAGCACTGGTTTGCAGCTGTGCGATCATCTCTTGAATTTCTACCGTCGCTTGTTGTGTACGTTGGGCAAGGTTACGAACTTCATCTGCAACCACAGCAAAACCCCGCCCAGCCTCGCCAGCTCGCGCCGCTTCAATCGCCGCATTCAGTGCAAGCAGGTTGGTTTGTTCAGAAATGCCTTGAATCGTCCCTACAACGCTACCAATGGCTTCAACACGTTCTTCAACTTGGTTAACCGCTTGTGCCGATGAAGCGATATCCGACGAAAGTTCACTCATTTTCGCCATTGTACTTTGCAAGAACTGCTGACCAGAAATTGCTTGTGCGGAAGCTTGCTCTGTCAGAGAAGAGGCCGTCTGGGCATGTTCCGCAACCGTTTGGACCGTCGACGACATTTCACTCATCGCCGTAGCAAGTTGATCAATTTCGTTAAACTCTTCTTGCGCCGATTCCTTCGTTTCCGACATGCTCAGTGTCATGACTTCGGTGAGCGTTGATAATTCATCAGACGCATTAATTTGCATTTGAATCACATCGTGCAATTGTCGACGTGTCTTTTCTAATTCACGTGCCACGTCTCCGTATTCATCTTTACAATCCATACCAAATGGAACAGAGAGGTTCTTGCTCGCCATCAGTTTGATCGCGTCGCTCAGATACTGTGTTTGACGCAACATCACTCTAGCCGCCGCTAATAAGAGCACGACAAAAACCACAATCAATAAGGCGGTTTGCCAAGCAACTTGCGTTAAATATGCTTCATAATGCTGTTGGGCAACTTGCGCGTTTTGTGTCGCCGCTAAAAGTGAGTCGTAAAAAGTGTTTGCGTCCCACAGTTGTTTTGCCACGATCAGGACAGTACTGAAGACCATCAACATGACCATTTTAGGCACCAGTCGAATGTCGGATATGACCCTTTCCCATGGCTTAAATGCCAGCTTTTCCATTGTCAGTTCTCCACCGAGTCTTATATAGTCTTTATCTATAATCTTTATATTACTTATAGTTATGTTCGCGCTTTGCGTGGTTACGCGATTTATTTTGAGCTTCGTATGAAAAACAATGATATCAAAGACAGCACACGACCGATGGGCCTGTTGTCACTAATATTGTCTTTTATGGCACTATTTGTGATCTCTGGCTTGTTGTTTTTCCCGATCGATCACGAAACCCGTCAAGTTCTTATCGGTCTGGATTTCATAATCTGTAGTATTTTTCTACTACAGCTCACCATTGATTTGATCCGGTCCACAGATCGCTGGTTATTCCTTAAACGTCATTGGATAGATTTCGTGGCGAGCATCCCATTGATAGAGCCCCTGCGCTTTGCTCGTATTTTTCATATTATGCGAGTGGTATTAGTACTGCGTTCGTCAAAGTTCATTTTGCATCAGCTCAAAGAAAACCGCCGCGAAACTACGGTCGCCTCTATACTGCTATTGATGGTTATCCTCATAACGCTCGGTTCTAGTGCAATGCTGTTTATCGAAGCGAAAAACCCAGAAGCGAATATTCGCACTGGCGCCGATGCTTTGTGGTGGGTATTTGTAACGATCTCAACGGTTGGTTACGGCGATCATTATCCTGTGACCTCCATAGGAAAGTTTTTGGCTGTCATCATCATTGTTTGCGGGGTGGGTATCTTTGGTATGATCTCGGGTCTTATCACCTCTATCCTTACTGCCCCAACGAAACAACAGACGCACAGTTCAATCAATAAAGAACGTATGCTCGAGCAGCTCCTAACCCAACAAGCGCAAATACTAGAACGACTCGATTTCATGGAAAAAGAGCTACAACAACGTAAAACAGAGACAAAAAAATAGGACCATGCGGTCCTATTTTTTTGTCGTTACCACCAGAACGATCATTCACGCCAATAAGGCTGTACTTCCACACTGATCGCTCGGGTTTGATCCATTGCATGCAAAATTGAGCGCTCTTGACGGTGCAACCAGCGTTCTAACTGCTCTTTTTCTGCGTCTTCCAGCATATCAACCAACGGGAGCAAGTGGTTCAGCATTAGCAGATCATCGATACCATGCACCAGATCCGCCCATGGTAAACGGAAGCTGTTACGCTCATCCGAGTTATACAAACTCGCGAAACCAATACCAGTATATAGGTTACGCAATAAGCGATAACGCTGATCAACGTACTCTTGCGCCGTCAAATCGCGCTCTGCTGGGAAAGCTTCCATTAGCTCAGCCCAAGTGCGATCGAGCTGAGTAACTGAAAACGGCATGATATTACTTGCCATTTTTTCACGTGCTTTTTCATCAAGAAATGGCTGCCAACCGCGCGCTAAGATCCAGCGGCTTAGATCCAGCAGTAACCCTGTGTAACGCGCGGAATTGAGCAACCCTAGCACTTCTTCACGGCTTGGCAACTCTTGTAACTGCTGAGTCAACTCAGATACTAAGAACTTACGTGCATCCAACTTGCGCAGCACATTGCCTTTGTCATCTAAAAGCTCTTCAAGGTGTGCATGCTCATCCAACCAACTCAGTTCTTCTTCCAACCATTTAAGCTCTTGGCGCAGAATCGCGCTCGCGCGACGAGGGACAATCCCGCCAAAAATGGTCAATGTTTGACGAATGAAACGAATGGCATTACTGATTTCACGCAGTGCTTCCACGCTGTCACGCTCAGCATAAATTTGCTCGTGATAATGCCAATGAGACAAAGCGTGCTCTAAAGAGTTGATCAAGCAAAATTCAACGGTATCCGTCGGACTACTGTCCACAAGTGCCAATGATTTTACTTCATCACCCGCATAACCGCTTGCAAGTCGATAACCTTTCGCCGCTTTGCTCAAGTTACCCAAGCGCATACCACCTTGCTCGCAAAAGCTGCGTGCCAGTGTGAATAAAGCTTCGGTTTGGCCAGACTTAAGTTCCAGTTCAACTTCGCAAATTGGCTCTTGCTTCTCTTCTTCGTCTTCACCTTTGGCTACAACTAAGCCTTGGTCAAAAGCAACTTCAATCTGACTGCCATCGGGCATGCCAATCAGCCATTGTTCACGTGTGAAGTTGGTCGAGAATAATGGCATAAGCTCGGATTGCAGCGTTTCTGCATCTTTACCTGGAGGCCAAATATCTAGAGGATGAAGCGACAGATTAGGCTCGTCGCTAGTGTGCTCAGCATTGTATTCTGGTCTTTGATGTAAGCCTGCGACGACGCGCCCTGCTGTCTTTACGGTTTGGACGAATACATCATCAAAACGGCGAATTCTTAAACCAATGTCGTGCTTTCGAAGCCATTTATCGGCAGTATCAAAATAGGTGTTACCCAAGTCACGACAACTATGCTGAAGTACTTTTGTCTCAGAAATTTTTTCTTTTAAAGTTTCTGAAAATTCAGGAGAAACAAAAAACTTCAGTTCTATTTCGGTTTCCATAGCTATACCTTTCAAAGCAGATAGAAACAGGATATTGCGTAATTTCTCACACGGCAAGAGAGAAATATCGCCGGAATGATGATCTAAAACAGTTTTAATGAGCGATTTAATGCGTTACCATGCGCGCCTTTATAGCCATCGTTCAACATTTCGCCAAGCACTCAGAAATGGTGTATGTTTTTTTAAGGTTATAGTTATTAGGTTGAATGACCATGCCAGTAAATACAATTATGGGGTTATTTGCAAAGTCCCCAATTAAGCCTTTGCAACGCCACGTTGTGTGTGTCAACGAATGTTGTTCACACTTGGTGAAATTCTTTGAAGTATCTTCAAAGGGTGATTGGGAAAAAGCAGCAGAAATCCGTGCACAAATTTCTCACCTAGAGAAAGAAGCGGATGTGCTGAAACGTGAAATCCGTCTAAAACTGCCTCGCGGTTTGTTCATGCCAGTCGACCGTACTGACATGCTTGAGCTTTTGACTCAACAGGACAAACTTGCAAACCTGGCAAAAGACATTGCTGGCCGTGTATATGGTCGTCAACTTGTCATCCCTGAGGCTCTCCAACCAAACTTCCTCGCTTACGTTCAACGTTGTCTTGATGCTGCCGATCAGGCGCAAAAGGTAATCAATGAACTTGATGAATTGCTAGAAACCGGTTTCAAAGGCCGTGAAGTGACGCTCGTCGCTGAAATGATTCATCAATTAGACGTTATCGAAGATGATACCGATGCCATGCAGATTGAACTTCGCCAGCAGTTGATGGTGATTGAAGCTGACATGAACCCTATCGATGTCATGTTCCTATACAAGATTCTTGAATGGGTAGGTGGTATTGCCGACCAAGCGCAGCGCGTAGGTGCTCGTTTGGAAGTCATGCTATCTCGATCTTAAAACATAAAGTTAACGACATAACGAAGAGCATAATTAACACGTGTCATAGGGACGATGACTATTTTCATCGTCTTATGGTTTGGCGCGCGTAAAATTTTGTTCCGCTTGTTATAAAACAACTAGGTATTACGATGGATATCCTTGCGAACTACGGCACTGTCCTGATTATTGTTGCAGCGATTTTTGGTTTCATGATGGCGATTGGTATTGGCGCGAACGACGTTGCTAATGCGATGGGTACATCTGTAGGTTCAAAAGCGCTAACTGTAAAACAAGCTATCATCATTGCGATGATCTTCGAATTTGCAGGTGCTTACCTTGCAGGCGGTGAAGTAACCGACACTATCCGTAAAGGTGTAATCGAAACTTCTTTATTTGCTAGTCAACCAGATGTTCTTGTCTACGGCATGATGTCTGCGCTTTTAGCAGCAGGTACATGGCTGCTTCTTGCTTCTTACATGGGCTGGCCAGTATCAACGACTCACTCAATCATCGGTGCAATCATTGGTTTTGCATGCGTATCAGTAGGTACTGAAGCGGTTGACTGGGGCAGCGTTCAAGGCATTGTTGGTAGCTGGATTATTACGCCAGTGATTTCAGGTTTCTTTGCTTACGTTATCTTTGTCAGCGCACAGCGCCTGATTTTTGATACTGAGAACCCTCTGTTTAACGCGAAACGTTTTGTACCTGTTTACATGTTCATCACAACAATGGTGATTGCACTTGTAACCATCAAAAAAGGTCTAAAACACGTTGGTCTTCACCTGACCAATGGTGAAGCCTGGATGTGGGCAGCAGCAGTTTCAGCACTTGTGATGATTGGCGGCTACGTATACATCCAGAAAAAATTCGCTAATCGCGAAGAAGACCGCAGCTTTTCTGGCGTGGAAGGTATCTTCAGCGTTCTGATGGTTATCACCGCTTGTGCGATGGCATTTGCACACGGTTCAAACGACGTTGCAAACGCCATTGGTCCACTGTCTGCTGTCGTATCGACTGTTGAACACATGGGCGAAATCAGCACGAAAAGCACCATCGCTTGGTGGATTCTACCTCTTGGTGGTATTGGTATCGTGGTCGGTCTTGCAACACTAGGTCACAAAGTAATGGCAACCGTTGGTACAGGCATCACTGAGCTAACGCCTAGCCGCGGTTTTGCAGCACAGCTAGCAACAGCATGTACGGTAGTTCTAGCGTCTGGTACAGGCCTGCCAATTTCAACCACTCAAACATTGGTTGGTGCGGTTCTCGGTGTTGGCTTTGCTCGTGGTATCGCAGCACTGAACCTAGGCGTAGTTCGTAACATCGTGGCATCATGGATCGTTACACTACCAGCGGGTGCGTTATTGGCCGTAGTATTCTTCTACGGACTTCAAGCGATGTTCGCTTAAGACACTCGTCAATAGAATGTAAGCGCTTTGTCATTATTGACTCAAACGCACAGAAAGGGAGGCTTTGCCTCCCTTCTTTGTTGCACCGAGGTTTGAAACTGCATACTATTCGTCTATTTCCGGCTCCAATCATTCGGTGCCAACGCTGTCTCCAAGAAAAATCGTTAAGGGATTTACTGTGAAAAAACTAATCATCACGGTTTTGTTTACTTTGCTAGCAGCGCCAGCGGCCCTAGCAGCAGACCGTTATATTTCTGATGACCTCTTCACTTTTATGCACTCAGGTCCAAATAACACCTACCGTATTATTGGTAGTGTTAACGCCGGTTCTAAAGTACAACTGATTAAAACCAACCGAGATACTGGCTATACGCAAGTTCGTGATGACCGTGGTCGCACTGGTTGGGTACAAAGCAAGTTTGTGACAAACCAAGAGAGCATGGCAATTCGCCTTCCTCGTATTGAGAAAGAGCTAGCCGAAGTAAAAGAGCAGCTTGCTAATGCTCGTCAAACTTCTGATGCAGAGAAAGCCGGTCTTGTTACCTCTCTCGAAACACGTAACCAACAAATTTCAGATCTAGAAAATAAATACTCTGAGATCAGCGATCAGCTTACTTCTGTTGAAACAGAAAACCGCGAGCTACGCGCAAAACTGGATACACAAAAAGATGACATGCTGCTTAAGTACTTCACTTATGGCGGCGGTGTTGCAGGTTTAGGTTTACTATTTGGTTTGATTCTTCCGCATGTCATGCCTCGTAGAAAGCGCTCTCCTGCGGGTTGGGCATAAACCCTTACGCTTTTATCTTTAAAAAGAACGCAAAAGCCAGTCGATATTGACTGGCTTTTTAGTTTGCTTCGTTTGACAGAAGTGAGTACTACTCCCCCATTGAACTAGAGGCTCGACGACGATCCGTTGCGCCATAAAGCTTGCCATCTTTTAGCTCAATTGCATTCAAACCGCTTACCACTGGAATAACGTGCACTGGGTAGCCAAGCTCCATAAACTCAGGCACCAACATTTCTGCGAACGTTTTCTTTTCCACCAGCAAACCAGTCGGGTCATAAGACTTGGTGCGGTCTATCTTAGTGCCATACTGGATGTTTGGTAAGTCAATAGCCTCTTGCGCTAATAAATTCCAATCCAGCACCCCAACCACGGTTTTGAGTACATACCCCGGGATTTGTGAACTACCTGGTGACCCAACCACCAAACGCAAGTTATCATCACTGTCCATCACCATTAATGGCGTAATAGCCGAACGTGGACGCTTGCCCGCTTCAATTGAGTTTTGCGTAGGCTTGCCGTTAACCGTTGGCTGAGGTGAGAAGTTCGCCATTTGTGCATTCAAGATAACGCCATCAACCATGACACCAGATCCCATTCCCGTGCCAACGGTGCTGGTCATCGCAATTGCATTTCCATCTCTATCGACGATAGAAATATGCCCTGTATCTTTGCTCTCGAAGCCTTGATATTGCGCATACTGAGTTTGCGTTATCTGTCCTGCTTGTGGATCCTCTTTTGAAGTGCCATTATCAGGGATTAAATCACGTCTCTGATCTAGATAGGCTTTAGACAGCAACTGTTCAACTGGCGCTTCCACATAATCCGGATCTCCGGCATACGCAATACGATCGGCTTTTGCAATTCGCATCGCTTCAGTCATGAGACGCCAAGGTTCCACATCCGTTTTCGCCATATGGGCAATGCCATAGGGTGCAAGCAGTTCAAGACTCTGAGCGACCATCACACCGCCCGAAGCTGGGTAACCAAAAGAGACGATTTTATTCCCACGGTAGTCGCTCTCAATGATGTCACGCTGCTTCACTTGGTAATGTTTAAAATCTTCTAAAGACAACTTCTCGTGTTGGTCGTCAATACGACTATTAACCGTCTCTACGATGTGCTGACCAAGCTCACCACCATAAAGGTAACTATCGCCTTGTTGCGCGATCTTCCTCAGCGTCTCAGCCATCTTAGGGTTCTTCATCAAGGTTCCCGTCGGTTTAATATCGTCCCCTTGCCAATACAAGGCTTTCACTTCCGGATCTTGCTCAAGTCGGCTTTGCTCTCTTACTACGATGTCGTAGGTGTAGCTGTTCATCGCGTACCCATTGCTCGCCAATGTAATTGCCGGCTTAATCAGCTCTGCCCATGGCAACTTGCCGTATTGTTCATGAGTGGTGTAAAGCAACCGCAACGTGCCCGGAACCGCAACAGAACGAGGGCCTAATATTTCGTTGCGACTGAGTACTTCCCCATTCTCAACAAACATTTCAGGGTTCGCGCTAGAGGGCGCTTCATCTCGACCATCAAGGGCCAGAAATTTTTTCTCGTCATGTTGATAAAACAGCGCGAAAGTCCCGCCGCCAATTCCGGTCATATCTGGCTCAACGACAGACATCACCATCTGCATCGCGACCATAGCATCAACAGCGTTACCGCCTTCTTTCAATATTGAGTAACCGGTACTGCTTACGTAAGGGTTCGTCGCACTGACCATGAAATCTTGCCCGCGACCATCTGGTGTAACTGGGAATGGGTCTGGCTTTGCTGCATAGCTTGTCGATGCAACAATACTTAAAGAAAAAATCAGAATACGCATGTGTCTCTGTTTAGACTCCTATTATGTGATGGGGTCTAACGTGGACCAAGTCATTACTCCGAAGTTCGTGAAGATGGTGTCTTTTTACACAACGTTGACTGGAATCGCGCTATCAATAGATGAATGATATTGGTGCTATTTAAACGACTGAGAAAAGCTATATTTTGCTTGTTTGAGTATCTAAAAATCATCACCAGAATAGATGCAAAAGATGCTCTGAAAAATAAAAAGCCAGCGATATGATTTCGCTGGCTTGATGTGTTTCTACAAGAGTTACCCTTTCCACTCATACAACGCTGGTATACGAATTTGCTCACCTTGGAACTCAACAATCACCGCTTGCGGTTGTATTTCTCTTAGAGTGACCTGATCATCAACGACATCCCCTTGATGATATTCAATATTGTTAATTTTCACCCAACGGCGATTTTCATCACTAGCGTACATATGGGTTTGCAAATTAAGCGCAGGTAGACGCCCTTGCCACTGGTGAGCGTTGCGCTCTAAATCGTTCACGCGTGCCGTTTGTGATGACGAATTGTCATCATCTCGGGATAAGGCATTTTCGACCTTCCTAGCTAAATCAGGAGATAATGAGGATAAATCCAGATCATCCAAAGACAACCCGAGGTCCTCTTCAGCAGCAGAAGTCGTTTGGGTTGATGCTGAGTTACGTGTTTCATCTCTGCTTGGTGTATGGCTCGTGTATTCATCGGGGGGGATAAATGTACCAAAATCACGCGATAGCTCTGCACTTGGCCACTCTCTTGGCAATTGGGCTAACTGGGTGTTCTCTGGATAGTCCAATACTTTGAAAGGTGATAGCACTTCGACCTTTTCTATCGGGGACGTTGTATCTACTTCAACACTCGGTGCAAAGAGATCTAAGTACCAAGCGACTCCGATAGCAGAAGCAGTGATTGGCAGCAAGAACAGACCTATATGTTTCACAGCTGACATTATGCGTCCTCCTTCTCGATTCTCGCCAGTTGAGGCGCATCTGGCTGAACATTTTGCTGAAGTCGGTCTAGCGTTCGCTTACCTGCAATACCATCGACACCAATTCCTTGCCAACGTTGAAATAATTCGACTCGCTCTTTCATCGCACCATCAAAAATAGACGTTTCAAGCAGTGGCTCACTCACCGCTTCTGCTAATAATCGGTCTAATACTTCAATCGCGGGGCCTTCCATGTCTAAACGTAATGTTTCATTCAGCGGAGCATGCCACAGTTCGATAATATTGCCCTGCCACAACGGCTTTAGCCACGAAACTGGCAGACGGAGACGCTGCTTACCATTGAGCACTTCAGCTTGATCATTACCGACGGCATATAGAATGACATACCCAACATCACCTTGATAATTCAACTCCAAGATCACAGGGCGATTTTGTTGCATCAACAGCGGCCAAGTCGCCATTTTACGCTCACAACGCATAGTCGACTGCGGTTCTGACAAACAAAGATTATCGCGAACCGATGCTTGATACCCCCACAAACGATACAAATCATTTACAGCGAGGTTCGACTGTTTTTGTGTTAACAATAAATCACGCTGCTCATCCGTTAACTGTTGGCTTACGACGGTTGGTGTTGGCTCTACTCTTGGCTCCTTCACTTGTGTCAACACTGACGTCGCTTGAGCTGGCATATAATTCACGACAGCCCACCCCGTACTTAATGCAGCAATAAGGCCTACCGTGACAGAGCCCCAAGCAGGCCAACGGAAAGTCCGGCGCTCTTTTTTATCTTGCTGATAAATATCTGCCTGAAACTGCATCACCTCTTCACAGGCCTGCTGAACGGTTTGCTTATCCACCACCACATTACCCTGGTGATAACTAATGTTGAGGGATTTGTCACAGATAAGGTTGATGAGCCGCGGTATACCGTGACTGTATTTGGCTATAAGTTTACAAGAAGCACGATTAAACAGTTGCTGGTCGCCACCTGCTGTATGTAGTCGAAATGCGATGTAATCTTCTGTCTCTTTTTCATCCAACGGCAACAGGTGATAACGCCCGGTAATACGCTGGGCAAGTTGGCGTAGTTGTGTTGTTTGTAATAACCGCTGCAATTCAGGCTGCCCGACCAACAACACTTTGAGCAATTTTCTGGTATCGGTTTCCAAGTTGGTCAACAATCGCAACTGCTCTAGAACGTCGGCAGCAAGGTGTTGAGCCTCATCAATGACCAGCAATGTCTGCCAGCCTGAACGATAATTACGCAGCAAATATTGATGGATAACCTGGTTTAGCTGTTTGAGGTTTGCATCTGGCGGATAGGTGATTTTGAACTCATCACAAATGGCTTCGAGCAAGTCTCTACTCGAAAACGTGGGATTGAGAATAAGACCCGCTTTGGTGTTATCACCCAAATTCGCCAGCATCGCTTTTGCGACGGTCGTTTTGCCTGTACCTACTTCGCCAGTAAGCATAGCAAAGCCACCGCCATCGCCTAGCCCAGCTTGGAGATGTGTGATTGCCTCTTTGTGACGTTGGCTTAAATACAAATAACGTGAGTTTGGAACAATCGAAAATGGTTGTTCGACAAACCCAAAAAAGTCCTTATACATTAGGCTCTCCAGCTAAAAAACCACCTGGGAATAGTCAGACATGGTATAAACGCTCTTCTTCTATTCTTAGGAGTAAAGAAAAGTACCATTGCTTGCTACAATGTCCAACGGCATATCCATAAATTAAGAGGTAATTCGTGCAAGTTTATTTAGTAGGTGGCGCAGTTCGAGATAAATTGCTCGGAATTGGTAGTTATGACAACGACTGGGTGGTCGTAGGCGCGACGCCCGAGATGATGCTGTCCCAAGGATACACCGCCGTTGGTAAAGACTTTCCTGTATTTCTGCATCCCAAAAGTAAAGAAGAATATGCCCTTGCACGAACAGAGAGAAAGTCAGGTTCTGGTTACACTGGTTTTGAATGTTTCTTCGATCAAAACGTCACCTTAGAAGAAGATTTGATACGTCGTGATTTAACCATTAACGCGATGGCAATGGAGAGTGATGGCACGATCCATGACCCATATGGTGGCCAGCAAGATCTCAACGATAAACTGCTACGCCATGTATCAGACGCCTTTATTGAAGACCCTCTACGCGTTTTACGTGTCGCTCGCTTCGCAGCGAAGCTTGCTGATCTAAACTTTACGGTTGCCGACGAAACCATGCGGTTAATGCGTCACATGGCAGAGTCCGGAGAGCTGAGCACACTGACTCCCGAGCGTGTTTGGCAAGAATGGCATAAATCTCTCTCTACTCCTCGCCCTGATATTTTCTTATCGGTTCTACGAGACTGTGGTGCATTAACCGTGGTGTTACCTGAAATTGATGCACTATTTGGCGTACCTCAACCTGAGAAGTGGCATCCAGAAATCGATACTGGCATCCATACTTTGATGGTGGCAGAGCAAGCCGCAAAATTGAGTAACTCACTCCCCGTCAGGTTTGCCGCCCAAGTGCATGACTTGGGTAAGGGCGTGACGCCAGAGAGCGAATGGCCAAGCCACAAAATGCATTGCCATACAGGATTAAAACTGATCAAAAAGCTGTGCGAACGTGTCCGGGTACCAAATGAGTTTCGTGATTTAGCCTTGATGGTGTGCGAACAGCACTCCAATATTCATCGCGCGGCTGAACTTAAACCACAAACCATAATTAAAATACTCAATAAGCTTGATGGGTGGCGTAAGTCCGAACGTCTGCAAGATATCTTGCTTTGCTGCCAAGCGGATCACGCTGGTCGTAAAGGACTGGAAACGCAACCATATCCACAGGCGGATATTTTTAGGCAAGCCTACCAAGCAGCAGCGGCAGTTGACGTTCAAACCATAATCAAAGAGGGCTTTAAAGGCCCTGCGATTCGTGACGAGCAAGAAAAACGACGTATTGAAGCAGTGAAAGCAGTACTTAAGAAGTAACGAACAAACAAAAACGCCCGCGGATTTCGCGGGCGTTTTTCGTTAGCATCAATTATGCACTTAATAGAAAAGCGAACAAACCGACGCCCAAAATGAGACGGTAAATCACAAACGGTGTCATGCCCATGCGTGAAATCATCTTCAAGAAGAAGTGGATACAGATGTACGCACTGATAAACGATGTGATAATGCCAGTAAGTAAGAAACCAACATGGACAGGCTCACCACTGGTCACTAACTTCATGCCTAAGTAGCTACCAGCTAATGTAATGATTGGGATCGACATTAAAAACGAAAATCGGGCAGCCGCTTCTCGAGTAAAGCCAAGGTAAAGCGCTGCTGTGATGGTCGCCCCTGAACGTGAAGTTCCAGGAATCATCGCTAAGGCTTGAGCAATACCGATAAATACAGCTTTCTTCCAACCCGTTTGGTATTCATCGGCAACGAGTTTAGCGTTTTTGTCTACCCACCATAGCAACAAGCCAAATACGATCGTGGTAGTCGCGATGACGTAAGCGCTACGTAGATACACTTCAATGATGTCTTTCATCAATAGACCGAACACACAAGCTGGAATCGTCGCAATCACGATCATCCAAGCCAATTTAGCTTCTTTACTGCGATCTCCTTTAAAGATCGAAGCAAATAACGCTTGAAACAAAGTGATTACTTCATGACGAAAATAGATCACGACAGCCATTAATGTACCGACGTGAACAGCAACATCAAAGGCCAGACCTTGGTCTTCCCATCCTAAAATAGCGGAAGGCAGGATCAAATGGGCAGAGCTTGAGATAGGCAAAAACTCTGTCAGCCCCTGAATCAGAGCCAAAATAAAGGCTTCAAAATAACTCATGTAAACAACTCAAATTAAAAATGAAAGGAAACGGGTTTGAGCGAATCGACTGGCTGCATAGCATGCCAAATGTCTGCGACTGTGCGTCCATCGCCTGGGATCACTAATTGCGGTTCGAGATCATACAACGGCTTTGTGACAAAAGGATATTTGTAGATATCACTGCGAGGTAGCTCAGGTTTTTTCTTGGAGACGCGCTCACCGAACAACACTATATCGAGATCCAGTGTTCGATCCTGATACTTTTGCGCGTTTTCTTCGCGTCCCCATTTAAATTCAATCTCGCGTAGTTGATGGCTCAACTCTTCTAATGACAACTCGGTACGCATTGCAACGACAAAGTTGTAGAAATTCTTACTGCTAAAACCAATAGGTTCGCATTCATATATCGGTGATACGAGGAGATTTTCTCCAAGCCGTTGCAGCTCCTGATACGCAGCAAGCACATGTTGCTCTCTTTCTACGTTCGTCCCAACACCGATATAGGTGGTGATCATGCTCGGCCTCGCTCAATCACCACACCAACAGCACGTGCTTGCGGCACGGCGCCAGGCTTCGCTAGGCGGATTTTCACCCAAGGCACAGAGAAACGCTGCATGATAAGCTCTGCTACTTCTTCAGCCACGCGCTCGACCAATAAGAAACGACCATTTTCAATGTGGTTAAGTACCGCCTCACTCACCTGCGAATAATCCAGTGCATCTTGCACATCATCACTTTTGCCCGCAGGTTTATTATCGTGTGCCATTTCAATATCTAGAACCAACTTTTGTTTGATTTGTTGTTCCCAGTCGTACACGCCAATGGTGGTGATTACTTCCAACTGTTCAATAAAAACTTTATCCAGAGCCATCTTATGTCCTTCTATTACAGAGGTCGGATACCCGTGAGGGGTAATTTGATCGTAGTATTCTATACCTAAGTAACATTTACTTTGGTCATCACAATGTTACTTAGGTATAAACTGCGAAAGCATCTTTATATACAAGAAATCACATAATGCAAGCTCTATCACAGTGAGGATTTCTGCATTATGTAAATTCGGGGTATGATAGCAACTACGCGGGAACCGAGCATTAAATTCCAATCCATCAAGGACTTCTATGGACGCACTGGCACTGATAATGACAATGGCCGCCTATTTATTAGGTTCGGTTTCCAGTGCGGTTTTGATCTGTCGACTCTTAAAACTGCCAGACCCACGCAGTGTGGGATCTAACAATCCTGGAGCAACGAACGTATTGCGTATTGGCGGACGAGGAGCCGCTGTTTCAGTCTTGTTGTGCGATATGCTCAAAGGCACTATCCCCGTGTGGGGCGGATACTTTCTTGGTATCGACCCTATCATTCTTGGCGTCATCGCCATTGCTGCCTGTCTTGGCCACATGTACCCCATCTTTTTCCACTTTAAAGGCGGAAAAGGTGTCGCAACCGCGCTTGGCGCTATCGCTCCGATTGGTTTGGACTTAACTGGATTGGTAATGTTAACTTGGCTGTCAGTAGCCGCGCTATTCCGCTATTCATCCTTAGCGGCTCTCGTCACGGTTTTGGTCACTCCGTTTTATACTTGGATGTTTAAACCGCAATACACGTTACCTGTTGCTATGCTGTGCTGCTTAATCGTATTTAAGCATCATCAAAATATTCGGCGGCTTTTATCTGGCGACGAGCCAAAAATCGGCGAGAAAAAACTGACACAAAAAAACTCGGCTTAATGCCGAGCTTTTCGTTTAAAGAAGGATGCATTGGTTACGCATGAACTCGATTCAGGAAGTTCAACAACATCTGGTTGACGAACTCAGGTTGTTCTAAACAACTGATATGTCCCGCTTGGGGAATCTCCACCAACTCACTGCCTGTGATACAGTCTTTCATTAAATAAGATTCAAAAACTGGACGTGGTTTATCTTCACAGCCCACTGCAATTAACGTCGGCAGAGCAAATTTTTCCGAATCCTCAATCACATCCCGGCGACCAAACACCATACGCCCTATGCGAGCGACTTCCACCGCACGCTCACCGTTCAGCTCTTCTAAACTGCGTTTGAATGAAGCGACAAGTTCAGGGTTATCCTGATTGACGTTGTTGGCAAAGAACAGCGGCACAACGGCTTCAATAATTGGCGCAGGCACTGCTTGGACTTGGCTGATGGTATCAAGCATTGCAAAATACTTCTTATACGTAACTTCTGGCTCCCAGCCAATGAAGGTATCCATCAATACCAGTGACTTAACACGTTGCGGCGCTTGAGCCGTTAGCTCTGCTCCCCACATGCCGCCAACAGATAAGCCCACTATCGAGAACTCTTCGATATCTAAATGATCCATCAATGCCAACATATGTTGTGCATAGTCGGCCAATGACTGTGTCGATGCAGGTGCAGCGTCCGATTCACCATGTGCCCAAAGATCTGGCACAATACAACGGAATGACTGGCTTAAAACCTCAACTTGCGGCGCCCACATTTGGCTATCCCAAAGGTAACTATGACCAAATAGAAGCACAGGGCCCTCACCTTTATCTAGATAAGCAAGTTGCTGACCTTCAATTTCAAACTTATTCATTGTTATATCCATTTCTTATTCTTCCACGTCATCCTAACATTGAAACAATAGCGAACTGATCGCATCAGTCAGAATGTAAAACGAGGCGGTTCATTGAATAATTAAAAATAAAGGCCTCTGAGGAGCAGAGACCTTTATTACACAGAACCGGTTTCAAACTTACCGCATAAATTTGATTAAGCGACAGGTGTTAGTTGATCAATTGGCCAACGTGGACGAGCCTCTACTGACATATCAGCCACTTCGCCATTCTTCAAGCGCTGCATGCCTGCGTAAGCGATCATCGCACCGTTATCTGTACAGAACTCAGTACGTGGGTAGTAAACTTCGCCACCAACTTTCTTCGCTAACTTCTCTAACTCAGCTCGCAAACGACGGTTAGCACTCACACCACCAGCAATAACAATACGTTTCATGCCTGTTTGCTCAAGCGCGCGCTTACATTTAATAGCCAACGTAGCACACACAGCTTCTTCAAATGCTAATGCGATGTCCGCGCGAGTTTGCTCGTCATCACCGTTTGCAGCAATCGTGTTAGCCGTAAAGGTTTTTAGACCAGAGAAACTCATGTCCAAACCTGGCACATTCGTCATTGGGCGCGGGAACTTAAAGCGGCCCGGTGTACCTTTTTCCGCCAGTTTAGATAATAGTGGACCGCCTGGGTAATCCAAACCCATTAGCTTCGCTGTTTTATCAAACGCTTCGCCCGCCGCATCATCAATCGACTCACCTAGAATTTTGTACTCACCGATGCCTCTCACCTCCACCATCATAGAGTGACCGCCCGATACTAATACCGCCACAAACGGGAACGGTGGAGGGTTATCTTCCAACATTGGGGCCAATAGGTGACCTTCCATATGATGAACAGGTACCGCTGGCACTCCCCAAGCATAAGCAATACTGCGACCGATAGTCGCACCCACTAATAGCGCCCCAACAAGACCAGGCCCCGCGGTATACGCGACACCATCGATGTCTTTTGAAGTTAAGTTCGCTTCTTTTAGTGCCTCTTTAATAAGAGGAATGGTTTTCTTTACGTGGTCACGTGAAGCCAACTCAGGCACCACACCGCCGTAATCTGCGTGCAGTTTTACTTGGCTATATAGCTTGTGTGACAAGAGACCATTTTCATCGTCATAAATTGCGATGCCAGTCTCGTCACAAGAGGTTTCAATACCAATAATGCGCATGGTTTTCTCAGTATGCTTTCTGTATAGAGGAAATTTGGGCGTCATATTACCTCGCCTTGGTGCTGCAAACAAATTTTGTACAGACAATAATCGACAAAAGGCTTTACAAAGTAGTTGTGATCGGATTAAAATTCCGCACCATTTTTGATCAAGCTGGTAAGAGACCTAACAATTGTGATTTGGTCTGTTGAATACCAGCGTTAACGAATAACCCCTGAGGTGAAAGGCATATGCCAGTAGTTAAAGTACGTGAAAACGAACCGTTCGACGTTGCTCTACGTCGTTTTAAGCGCTCTTGCGAAAAAGCAGGTATCCTTTCTGAAGTGCGTCGTCGTGAGCACTACGAAAAACCAACTACAGTTCGCAAACGCGCTAAAGCAGCAGCTCAAAAGCGTCACGCTAAGAAGCTAGCTCGCGAAAACGCTCGTCGCGTTCGCCTGTACTAATAACTGAGCTCCAAAAGGAATTTAGTTATGGCTCTGATTGATCAACTCAAAGAAGAGCAAAAATTAGCGATGAAAGCCAAGGACAAATTGCGCCTTGGTACTATTCGTTTAGCCCTATCAGCAATCAAGCAACGTGAAGTTGACGAACAGATTACTCTGAACGATGACGACATTCTTGCAGTATTGACCAAGATGGTTAAACAACGTCGCGATTCTGTAGCGCAGTTTGAAGCAGCGGGTCGTCAAGATCTTGCTGATGCGGAACAAGCAGAAATTACCGTTCTTGAGGACTTTATGCCTCAACCACTGACAGACGAAGAAGTAGCGGCTCTCATCGAGAACGCGATTGCTGAATCTGGCGCAGCTGGCATGCAAGACATGGGCAAAGTAATGGGCGTTCTGAAACCGCAAATTCAAGGGCGTGCAGATATGGGTAAAGTAAGCGGTTTAGTTCGCGCTAAATTGGCTTAAGGTACCCCACCCAATTGCAGCAAGCCGTGCTATCCTTTGGAGCGCACGGCTTGTTTGTATCTGGATGGATGGAATGAAATCAATGGGCAATACGCTCATTCTTTTAAGGCATTCACTCCACTCATCATCTTCTTTTTTTGTTAGGTTTTATGGCTGGACACATCCCTCGCAGTTTTATCGATGACCTTCTAGCTCGACTTGATATTGTCGATATCATCGACGCACGTGTGAAACTTAAGAAAAAAGGCAAAAACTACGGCGCATGCTGCCCTTTCCACAACGAAAAGACACCCTCATTCAGTGTCAGTCAAGAAAAGCAGTTCTACCATTGTTTTGGTTGTGGCGCGCACGGAAATGCCATCGATTTTTTGATGGAATTCGACCGACTAGAATTCGTCGAAGCCATTGAAGAACTCGCTTCATACTTGGGTTTAGATGTTCCTCGAGAACAACGTGGCGGCGGTAATGGTTCGTTTCAGTCAGGCCCACAAGCAAGCAGCAGTGAAAAACGTAACCTATACGACTTAATGGGCAGCATTGCTCAATTTTATCGTAACCAACTCAAACAGCCAGCAAGTAAGGTGGCGATTGAGTATCTAAAAGATCGTGGCCTGTCTGGTGAAATCGTCCAGAAGTTTGGCATCGGCTATGTGGCTGATGAATGGGATTTAGTTCGTAAGAACTTTGGCCAGAATAAAGAAAACCAAGACATGCTCGTCACAGGCGGCATGTTGATTGAAAACGATAAAGGCAACCGCTACGACCGATTCCGTGGTCGAGTGATGTTTCCTATTCGAGACAGACGCGGCCGAGTAATAGGCTTTGGTGGTCGAGTATTAGGTGATGGGACACCAAAATATCTCAACTCACCCGAAACCCCGATATTTCATAAAGGTAAAGAGTTGTATGGCCTTTATGAAGTACTACAAGCGTATCGTGAGCCACCACAAATTTTAGTGGTTGAAGGCTATATGGATGTTGTCGCGCTTGCTCAATATGGCGTAGATTATTCCGTTGCCTCATTAGGAACCTCGACAACGGGCGATCACTTGCAGGTGTTATTCAGGCAAACAAGCACCGTCGTGTGTTGTTATGACGGTGACCGCGCAGGCCGTGAAGCCGCGTGGCGTGCCATGGAAAATGCATTGCCTTACCTAACGGATGGTCGCCAGTTAAAATTCATGTTTTTGCCGGATGGAGAAGATCCCGACTCTTATATCCGACAAAACGGAAAACAAGCATTTGAGCAGCAAGTGTCTAATGCGATGCCCTTGTCTGAATTCATGTTCAGCTCATTGACTCAGCAGGTCGACATGAGCACGAAAGAAGGCATGGCAAAACTGAGTACTCTTGCGGTTCCTCTCATTGATAAAGTCCCTGGCGGCACTTTAAGACTATACTTGAGAGAATTGCTTGGCCGCCGTTTGGGTTTGGTTGATGAACGCCAACTACAGCAGCTAATTTCAAAACAAGGTAAAGAGGATAAAAGGCCTCAACCTCATAAAGAAATCAAGCGAACGCCGATGCGAGAAGTGATCGCGTTACTGATTCAAAACCCACAATACGTAAGTATGGTGCCAGATCTAACTAGCGTTAGAGATTTGCCCATTCCTGGTCTAAGTTTATTTGTTGATGTACTTGATAAATGCCAAGCGCATCCCCATATCAACACAGGCCAATTATTAGAGCATTGGCGAAACAGCCAAAATGAGACCCTTCTGTCTCGTCTCGCGAGTTGGGACATTCCACTCGATGAGGACAACCAAGAAGAAATCTTTTTAGACTCACTGGATAAAATTATTGCCCAGTGCGTAGAAAAACAAATTGAAAACCTGCAGGCCAAAGCAAGAAGTGTCGGTTTATCAGCCGAAGAGAAAAGGGAGCTGCTAGCACTTATGCTAGATTTAAAAGCGTAACCCTGTTTAATTAGTCAGCAACGATTTAATTTGTTATAGTAAGTGGTTTGCATTTCGCATACTGATTCCTTCACCAGATTACGAAGTTGGATACCGTCTATGGATCACAATCCGCAGTCACAGCTAAAGTCACTTGTTATTAAAGGCAAGGAACAAGGCTATCTGACCTACGCCGAAGTAAATGACCACCTACCTGCTGAAATCGTAGATTCAGAACAGGTAGAAGACATCATTCAGATGATCAACGACATGGGCATTAAGGTAGTAGAAACTGCTCCTGATGCTGATGATTTAGCACTGAACGATGACACAAATATTACCGATGAAGATGCAGCCGAAGCTGCAGCCGCTGCACTTTCTAGCGTAGAGAGTGAGATTGGTCGTACAACAGACCCAGTACGTATGTACATGCGTGAGATGGGTACTGTCGAACTTCTAACTCGCGAAGGCGAAATCGACATCGCAAAACGTATTGAAGAAGGTATTAACCAAGTTCAATCGTCTGTTGCTGAATACCCAGGCACAATTCCGTACATTCTTGAGCAATTTGACAAAGTTCAAGCTGAAGAACTACGTCTTACAGACCTAATTTCAGGTTTTGTAGATCCAGATGCTGACGACACCGCTGCACCAACGGCAACACACATCGGTTCTGAACTGACTGAATCTCAGTTAGAAGAAGAAGACGATGAAGACGTTGATGACGACGAAGATAGCGATGACGATTCAGATGATTCTGAAGAAGATGTAGGTATCGATCCTGAATTAGCGCTAGAGAAATTCAACCAACTACGCAGCACCTATCAAAATCTTCAATTAGCAATCAACGAGTACGGCTATAACAGCCCGAAAGCAACCGTTGCTAATGAAATGATGCTAGACGTATTCCGCGAGTTTCGTCTAACGCCTAAACAGTTTGATCACCTAGTGAATGAACTGCGTACTGCTATGGATCGCGTTCGTACACAAGAGCGTCTGATCATGAAGTCTGTGGTTGAATACGGCAAAATGCCGAAGAAATCATTCATCGCGCTGTTCACTGGTAATGAATCAAGTGAAGCTTGGCTGGATGAAGTTCTTGCTTCAGACAAGCCATACGCTGAAAAGATCAAACGTAACGAAGAAGAAATCCGTCGTTCAATCGCTAAGCTAAAAATGATTGAAGAAGAGACTTCTCTAAACGTACAGAACATTAAAGACATCAGCCGTCGTATGTCTATCGGTGAAGCAAAAGCTCGCCGTGCGAAGAAAGAGATGGTTGAAGCGAACTTGCGTCTTGTAATTTCTATCGCGAAGAAATACACCAACCGTGGCCTACAGTTCTTGGATCTGATCCAGGAAGGTAACATCGGTCTGATGAAAGCGGTAGATAAGTTCGAATATCGTCGTGGTTACAAGTTCTCGACTTACGCAACGTGGTGGATCCGTCAGGCAATCACTCGTTCAATCGCGGACCAAGCACGTACGATTCGTATCCCGGTACACATGATCGAAACGATCAACAAGCTAAACCGTATTTCTCGTCAAATGTTGCAAGAGATGGGTCGCGAGCCACTACCGGAAGAACTGGCAGAGCGCATGCAAATGCCAGAAGACAAGATTCGTAAAGTTCTAAAAATCGCTAAAGAGCCTATCTCAATGGAGACACCAATCGGTGACGACGAAGATTCGCATCTAGGTGATTTTATCGAAGATACAACGCTAGAACTTCCGCTAGATTCTGCAACTGCAACTAGCCTTAAGGTGGCAACAAAAGACGTGCTTGCAGGTCTAACGCCACGTGAAGCGAAAGTACTTCGTATGCGTTTTGGTATTGACATGAACACTGACCATACTCTAGAAGAAGTTGGTAAGCAGTTCGACGTTACTCGTGAGCGTATCCGTCAGATCGAAGCAAAAGCACTACGTAAACTTCGTCACCCAAGCCGCTCAGAGACTCTGCGCAGCTTCCTAGACGAATAATCGCAGCGCATACAAGCTTTTAGAAATCAAAAAAGGTGACTTTAGGTCACCTTTTTTATTATCTACTGTTCTAAGTGGATAAAAACTAAGCGCAATTGCCCTAGTTGGTATCTAGACACCTTGCAACGCTTCCCCTATAATCGTTGTCCTATTAAGGCCCCTTAGCTCAGTGGTTAGAGCAGTCGACTCATAATCGATTGGTCCGCAGTTCAAGTCTGCGAGGGGCCACCATATTTCGAAAGGCGTAGCAGGTTAATACCTACTACGCCTTTTTTGTATCTTATATCTTTGGGTACAGTTTCGGTTGCGGTAACTCGTCACTAACCTCGTAATAGCTTTTCTTCTTCCCCTCTTCTTTAACTATTATCTGGCTTTCTATACGAGCAATAGAAACAAAATGTCTGCTCGTGATTTAAACCATTGACCCTCAGACAACTTCTGATAGGATGGACATATAAACGTATGGACGTCTAAAACAAAAATGGAGCTACAATGAAAAATATTGGTCACTTAAAGAAACTAGCTTTGATTCTCACGGCAGTAGTCGGCTTAAGCGCTTGTGGAGAAAAAGATGACTCTGTCATTAAAGTGGGCGCGACAGTTGGACCACATGCACAAGTAGTCGAGGCGGTAGCGAAGGAGGCAGCAAAGCAAGGTTTGAATGTCGAAGTCATTGAGTTTTCTGACTACGTGACACCTAATGCCGCTCTTAGCGATGGTAGCATCGATATTAATAGCTATCAGCACCAGCCATTTTTAGACAACTTCAACAGTAGCCATAACGCCCAATTAGTATCAATTGGTCAGTCCATTCTTATGCGTATGGGGCTTTATTCCAATAAGTATCGCTCACTGCAAGAGCTTCCAAACAATGCACGTATAGCGCTTCCAAATGACCCTACCAACGGTGGCCGTGGTCTGTTGCTACTCGCCGATGCAGGTTTAATTGAGCTGAAACAGGGTGTTGGCCATAAAGCCGCCCTAACTGATATCACAAAAAACGCAAAATCATTTGAATTTGTCGAGGTAGATGCCGCTCAGCTACCAAGAACATTAGATGATGTGGACGCGGCTGCGATTACAATGAACTACGTAATGTCTTCTGGTTTAGATCCGAAGAAACAAAGTATCTATCTTGAAGCAAAAGACGCCCCATTAGCAGTCATGGTCATCGCCACTCGTGACGCAGACAAAAATAATGAAGCGTATAAAAAGTTCGTTTCTATTTATCAATCTCAAGCGATTCGTGATTATCTCGATCGCACTTTCAAAGGCACAATCGAAGCAGCTTTTTAATCAATAAAGCAGCGAATACTTTGCCCACGAATCAGATAGAAAAGAGGCTAATGTTTTCTCATAGCCTCTTCTTTTCATTACTCACTAAATCGACTCATTGTCGACTTTCAGCCTCTAACTTCATTGCCAAATAAGCTTGGTCAGCAGAAACCAATTCAGGACGGTTAATCAACTTCCAGAGGAAGTATGGTGGGATTAAAAATACGATGAAGTAGAGAGATTCATGGAAGAAAACATCGGCTATCGTTTGCTGATGCTCCCAAAGTGCCGTCAGTGCGAAGAGCTCTAACATCACGCCTAATACGCCAAAGACGACAGAGACAACAATCGCTAAACCCAGTAGTTCTCTAATAAAGTGCTTGTATGCCATGATACTAATTCCTTCTAGCAATAAGTCATACTAACTTACGCTCATAAGAAACAAGTGAGCTTGATTATTATCAAACTCACCTCATCACTGTTAAGAACTTAGTTTTATAAAAAAGTACTTGTATATAGCGTCAGCGAAGACTGATTTCCCTATCACAGAGCATAGATACCTCTACAAATAGAAGGTGATGGAACGACCAACTATTGACTATATGAGCGCAACTTTAATCAGATAAGTAATATTGAACCGTCGATACCACTCGTACTTTCTTAATGTAAGGCGTGTTGCTGTCTCGGTCATAAATCGAGAACTGCCCTTGAGTTGCACGTTTGATCTTACCCAGTGAACTCTGTGAGTCTTTCGCAAATTTCTCAGCCACTTCACGCGCATTCTTAGTCGCTTCTTCGATCATGTCTGGCTTCACATCATTCAGCTTAGTAAAGCTGTACTCAACACGATTTGCATAAGGATCTTGGTTAAGCAAAACGCCTTGTTTTCCTAACTCACCTATTTCATTGATTGCCGCTCGAACAACATCAACACTCTGGCTGTAAACCGTAACGGTTCGCGAGGCCAAATAACGATACTCAATGTCTTGCTCGCTCCCATATTGCTGTGCTTTTCTGTCAATGACCGCTGGGGAAGAGAGGGAAACGCTGGTTTCAGGAAGCCCTTTGGCAGTTAGAAAGTCCAAAATCAAACGGGTTTGCTGGTCAATTTCATCAAACATGGCTCCCATATCATTACTCGCTAGAGTAAATTGAATCGGCCAAATCACCGTATCAGCAGGATACTCACGCTCCGACAAACCTTTCACTGTAACGACTCTTTCATAGGCTCGGTATTTCACCGCCGTCTGCTGCATAAAATAGCCAAGGATGCCAAGACCAAGTATCAAACTTAGCCCAATCCAAAGTGCTGCTTTATTGGAAACTCGTTCCATTATTTCCCCCTGATAAATATCAACTTAGCTTAATCTTTGTTCTAGATAAGATAGCCTATCTATTGTTTTAAGAGGGAGACATAACGCGAGTTTTGATTCATAGCACAGTGATATACCGTTTTCTTTAGTCAATAAAGCTTCATTGGTTTGTCACCAAAGGCTCATGCTTTTGCCTCTTAACTGTCATCTGTAATTTCTACTATCCAATCAGCAACTTGTACGCTGAGGTAAATATGGATAGTTCAACCCCTTTTCGTCTCCCTCGTAAAACGCCGTTTGGCATTGGTGAAAACGTTGCTGAATGGGCAACCGGTTTAAACCAACTTGATAAGTTCTACGCCCAACGCCCCGTTAATGCCGATACCAAAACTTTTCTCCGCTTCACGCTGGATATCTTAGGTATCGATTATCGCATTGCTCATGGTTCACTCGACTCAGTACCTAAGCAAGGTGCTACCGTCATTGTGGCGAACCACCCGCTTGGTTGTGTGGAAGGCGTCATCTTGGCCGAACTCTTGTTGATGGTACGAGACGACATCCAAATTCTAGCCAATCAATACCTGAAAACCGTGCCGGAGTTAGATCAGCTCTTCATTGGTGTCGATGTGTTTGAAGGCAAAGACGCCGTCAAATCGAATATGAAGGCCCTCAGAGCGGCTAATAAACACCTAGCAAGTGGCGGCTTATTGCTTGTCTTTCCTGCCGGTGAAGTGTCCCAGTTAGTCGATGCCAAACAGCAACGCTTGGAAGACAAAGCGTGGAGTCGAAGCGTAAGTAGCCTGATCCGCAAAAACAAAGCAACGACAGTTCCAGTATTCATCAGTGGTCAGAACTCGAAACGCTTCTATATGGCAGGGAAAATCCATCCACTTTTGCGTACCCTAATGCTCGGGCGGGAGCTACTGAACAAACATGCGCAAACCATTGATTTATCTTTTGGCCAAGTGATCAAATTCAAAGAGATCAACACACTTAACGATGATCAAGTGGTGAACTATTTGCGGCTCAACACTTACTTGCTCAATCGTGAAACCCATTCAGTGAAGCCTTCTTCTTCATCAGAAATGCTCTCTCCAATAGCGGCAGGGTTACCCGTAGGCGAATTGCTTGAAGAGCTGAACAACTTACCAAAAGAGTCCAAGCTGCTAACAAGTGGTGAGTTCGATGTTTACTGCACGGAGTCGCAGAGTATCCCTTCCCTACTGCATGAAATTGGTCGCCTACGTGAGCTCAATTTTCGACAAGTTGGCGAAGGGACGGGACTAGCAATAGACATTGACCATTTCGATCATGATTACCTGCATCTGTTTGTGTGGGACAGAGAGAACCAATGCTTGGTGGGCGCGTATCGTTTAGGTCTGGTTGATCAACTGATTGAAAAGCGCGGCGTAGCAGGTCTGTATTCACGAACGTTGTTTAACTATGACCAACGCTTTATCGACCAAATGGGTAAATCCATTGAGATGGGGCGCTCTGTGATTGCACAGCAATATCAAAAGAGCATGAGCGCGCTACTGCTGCTGTGGAAAGGCATCGCAACGTTCGTTCATCAAAACCCAGATTACACTCACCTATTTGGTCCGGTAAGCATTAGCAACGATTATAGCGATACTGCACGTCAATTACTGGCTCAATCAATGACACTGCACCACTACGACAACAATTGCGCAGAGTACGTCACACCTTCTAACCCACTTCCTGAGCACCACCGTGACTGGAACACCAGCATGCTCACTGCTCTGGGTGATTTACAGCTATTGTCACGTGTCATTGCCAGAATCGATGAAGGGAAAGGAGTGCCCGTTTTGCTGCGTCAGTACTTAAGCCTCAATGGCAAGCTGGTATGCTTCAACGTCGACCCTGCATTCAATAACGCTCTAGATGGATTGATTATGGTGGATTTGCGCGATGTTCAAGAAAAGACGTTGGCAAGGTATATGGGACGCGAGCAAACTCATGAATACCTCACCTACCATGCTAATAGCAACCATAAGTAAGAGCTGTGAGTAAGAAGGGAGTTGTGAGTCAATAAAAGCGGTGTAGCGACTCTCTTTTACTTTTCTATCAATTAGGTAAGAGCACTTCGTGAAGTACGCCGAAAAGACTCTTATAAATACATTCTATCGAAGAGTCGCAATGACATTGATCACACCAATTCCGTCACAAACTTTCACAAAAAACAAAAACAGATCCAAGTCACACTTTAAATCCACCACAACTCAACACAAAACGTGACATTGATCATCACAAGCATTTAATTCGAATTTCAAAAAAAATCAAAAGTGATCAAAATCACAAAGTATTTTGATTTTAATTTTGTCAGAAGATCGGATTGATCACTAAGATTTTTATTGACAGGTTTGAAAGTTGCTTTTTGTTATTAAGTTACAAGTTAATAAGTTGAACTTGGTCACTTAAAAACCGTTTCTCAGCCTAAGAAATGCGGGCGTAGATCACGAAAAACCCGTTGTCAGTTCCAATTGGAAAATGTGTGGTAAATTGATTGGGTACTAAGCAATCAAACAAACGGTTTTGGCGAACCGTTTACTACAACAAGATTCATCAGAACATCGAACGGGGAATTGTTATGATATCACCAGATGCCAAGATCAAGATACAAAATTTTGGTCGTTTTCTGTCAAACATGGTAATGCCAAACATCGGCGCGTTTATCGCGTGGGGCTTTATCACTGCTCTATTTATCCCAACTGGATGGCTACCAAACGAAACGTTAGCCTCTATGGTTGGCCCAATGATTACCTACTTGCTGCCACTACTTATCGGTTACACCGGTGGTAAATTAGTTGGTGGCGATCGTGGTGCGGTAGTCGGTGCAATCACAACAATGGGTGTGATTGTCGGCACAGACATCCCAATGTTTATGGGTGCAATGATGGTCGGCCCAATGGGCGGCTGGGCTATCAAGAAATTCGATAACTACATCGATGGTAAAGTAAAAAGTGGCTTCGAGATGTTGGTTAACAACTTCTCTGCGGGCATCATCGGCATGCTATGTGCGATCCTTGCTTTCATCTTTATCGGTCCATTCGTAAAAATTCTTTCTGGTGGCTTGGCGGCTGGCGTTAACTTCCTAGTTTCTGCTCACCTACTACCACTGACTTCAATCTTCGTTGAACCTGCGAAGATCCTGTTCCTAAACAATGCGATCAACCACGGTATTTTCTCTCCACTGGGTATCCAACAAGCGTCTGAAACAGGTCAGTCGATCTTCTTCCTAATCGAAGCAAACCCAGGTCCTGGTCTAGGTATCCTGCTAGCTTACATGGTGTTTGGTAAAGGTACGGCTCGTCAAACGGCAGGTGGTGCATCAATCATCCACTTCTTCGGCGGTATCCACGAGATTTACTTCCCATACATCCTAATGAACCCTCGCCTAATCCTTGCGGCTATCGCAGGTGGTATGACTGGCGTATTCGTTCTAACTATCTTTAACGCAGGTATTGTTTCTCCAGCATCACCAGGTTCAATCTTTGCAATCTTGTTGATGACTCAGAAAGGCTCAATCGTTGGTGTTCTAGCGTCTATCGCAGCAGCAACAGGTGTGTCATTCGCGGTAGCAGCACTGCTAATGAAGACGCAAACGTCAACAGAAGAAGACGGTGATGAAGCAGCACTAGAAAAAGCAACATCACAAATGAAAGACATGAAATCTGCATCTAAAAACGATGCGGTGGTAAACAGCCAAAGCAAAGGTGACGTAGACCTAGCGACAGTACAAAGCATCATTGTCGCTTGTGATGCGGGCATGGGCTCGAGTGCAATGGGCGCGAGCATGCTACGCAAAAAGGTTCAAGACGCAGGTCTGAACATCCACGTAACCAACCTTGCCATTAACAGCTTACCAGAGAGTGCAGATATCGTGATTACTCATAAAGACTTAACGGATCGTGCACGTAAGCATGCTCCAAACGCACACCACATTTCATTGACTAACTTCCTAGACAGCGAGATGTACAACCAGCTAGTCACCAAACTACTAGCAGCGCAAAACCAATCCGCAGCCAATGACGACCAAATGGTAAAAGTTTCGCTCGTGGCAGCAAACGACGACAACTTCGAGCCACAGCAAACGTCGGTGTTCCAAATCCAGCGTGAAAACATTCACCTAGGTTTGAAAGCTGCCAACAAAGAAGAAGCGATTCGCTTCGCGGGCAACAAGTTGGTCGAACTTGGCTACGCAGAACCAGAATACGTAGACGCGATGTTTGAGCGTGAAGCATTGGTTCCAACTTACCTAGGCGAATCTATCGCAGTGCCTCACGGCACGGTAGAAGCGAAAGACCGCGTGAAGAAAACAGGCATTGTAATCTGCCAATACCCTGCGGGTATCCAATTTACTGAAGACGACGATGATGTAGCAAAACTGGTTATCGGCATTGCCGCTAAGAACGATGAGCACATCCAGGTGATTACCACCATTACAAACGCGCTCGATGAGCCGGAGGCAATTGAGAAGCTAACTAGCACCAACGATGTAGAAGAGATTCTGAACATCCTTGGTGGTCAGCAAGCGGCTTAATCACTCCTTTTAATTTGCTCCTGAGCAAACCGAGGTCAGCTGTCACCCCCTATGCGGTTGGCCTCACCCTAGATTCGTTTTAGTCAACATTTCAGACATTGGTAGGTAAGAATTATGAAAAACGCAGTTCATTTTGGCGCAGGTAACATTGGTCGTGGCTTCATCGGAAAACTATTGGCAGATGCAGAAGTCGAGGTCACATTTGCAGACGTTGATGCTCCACTGGTTGATCAACTTAGCCACAAACAAGAATACAAAGTAAAAGTGGTCGGTACGGAATGCCAGATTGACACCGTAACCCACGTCACCGCTGTTAACTCCGCCAGCGAAGATGTCATCGATCGCATTGTAAAAACTGACTTGGTAACAACTGCCGTAGGTCCCAACGTACTGGACATCATTGCAAAAACCATCGCGACCGGCATTGCAAAGCGCTTTGCGGCAGGCAACGAAAAACCGTTGAACATCATCGCGTGCGAAAACATGGTTCGTGGCACGACTCACCTAAAAGGTGAAGTGTACAAACATTTGGATGAATCATTACACGCGAAAGTAGACGAGCTAGTTGGCTTCGTCGACTCCGCAGTGGACCGCATCGTACCACCAGCAGAAGCCGCGAACGATGACCCACTAGAAGTCACGGTAGAGAGTTTTAGTGAATGGATTGTGGATGAACAGCAATTCAAAGGTGAAATCCCTGATATCGCTGGCATGGAAAGAACCAACAATCTAATGGCGTTTGTCGAGCGTAAGCTGTTCACCCTAAATACGGGTCACTGCATTACCGCTTACTTAGGTTGCTTGAAAGGACATCGCACTATTCGCGAAGCAATTGAAGACCCAAGCATTCACGCAGAAGTAAAACAAGCAATGCAAGAAAGCGGAGAAGTACTGATCAAACGCTACGGTTTTGACCGCGACATGCACAACGCTTACATCGAAAAGATCCTAGGTCGCTTTGCCAACCCTTATTTAGTTGATGAAGTTGATCGTGTTGGTCGCCAACCAATTCGTAAATTGGGGGCGAACGATAGATTAGTGAAGCCTTTACTCGGTACAATTGAGTATGGCACTGAAAATAAAACTCTTTTGAAAGGCATTGCTGCTGCGTTGAAGTACACTAACGACACCGACCCACAAGCAGTAGAGCTACAAAACTCATTAAAAGAAGTGGGAGTGAAGAAGACGCTAGCGACATACACAGGTCTTGCAGAAGACAGCGATGAAGTGGCTCAAATCGAGACACTTTACAACCAACTTTGATTTACCTAGGGGAGCTCGGCTCCCCTTCTATGTCCTTCTCTGCTTGAAGAGTTGGGATAGCTAATAATTAGAAATGTATTCAGTATATGGCAGATAACATCAACGAAACCGAGATCATTGAGCGATTAAACAGCGCACCATCGGTACGAGGCTTTTTCATTGCAGCAGTCGACGTTTTTAACGATTCGATCGACGGGTTGGTGCAAAGAATCTTTCGTAAAGATAACTTCGCTGTTCAATCGGTTGTCGGTCCGCTGCTACAAGACTCTGGACCACTGGGCGATCTGTCTGTTCGTTTGAAGTTATTGTTTGGCTTGGGAGTGCTCCCCGATGACATTTACCACGACATCGAAGACATCATCAAACTCAAAAACCAACTCAATAGTGACGCTTCAGATTACGAATTCACTGACCCGAATATTCTAGAACCAATTAAGAAACTGCACTTGGTGAAGAAAATGGGCATGGTACAACTGGAAGTCAGCGAACCAGATGACGACATCGACCTTGAGTTTTATCAGCTACAACTGCAACGTCAACAACAAATCATTAAGTCAGGGCTCTCACTTGCCATTGTCGAGATTTGCAATGAGCTCGGCAAAGACAGCCCTTTTTAATCGAAAAACTGGCAAGGAAGCCTCCTCAACTCGCCCCTCTTTTTGCACATTCTTCTATACAACGTGCGTGAAAGCCATCACAGTCCATATTCCGATGTCTCTGTAACATCAGACCAATCTATCGCTAGTATTGAAACGGTATCGCATGCTTTCAATCGAAGACACTAAAACTAAGTGGGAGTTTTTCCAGAAACACCACTGGGTATCTCCAGAATTTTCCCGCACTCCCGTCCTCGAGTCGTGGGAGCGTTGCATAAAACAATGCAGCCCTTACACCTGGTCAAAACCACATATTGCCTCTGGATTTACCTTCTCATCTCTAATGAAGCGCAACGAACATCTCATCGAATGCGCCACGACCGTACTTGAAGATACGTACGATATGCTTGGTGACGAAGACCTGGTATTGATGGTAACCGATGGCAACGGCTGTATTCTCTCCACCGTCGGGCACGACTCTATGCGACAAGAGATGCAAACGCTCGGCATAAAACAAGGCTGTTTTCTCTCCGAAGGAAAGATAGGCACAAATGCAGTCAATCTCTGTATCAACACTCATATCCCGTGTGAAGTTTTTGCTGCCGAACATTTCAATCGCCACTTGCACTCTTATGCCTCTGTAGCGGCGCCTGTTTTTGACCAATTTGGCAAATTACGCGGTACAACATGCCTTTTCAGAAAAGCGGAAAGCTATAAGAAAGAAGACTTAGTCATCATCGCGTCGAGCGCGAAAGAAGTCAGCTTGCAAATCCACATTCAGTCGGAACAAGAAAACATGAACCGCCTCACTTGTGCGCATAACGCAACGTTAGAGTGCATGGATGACGGCCTTCTAGCGTGGGATGAAGAAAATCGCATCACCATGGTAAATCACCAGTCCGAGCGTTTGTTAAACATTGAAGCCAGTCAGGTCTTGGATAAAGAAGTCTTTTCTGTTTTACGCTTCCCACCGAATGTCCTTACTAGTATTGAGTCAGGTGCGAGCATAAACCGTAAACTCACAACGGTAGAGGTTCGTGGCGAGTTTGTTGAAGCGATCATCACCTTGCGTCCACTCAACGACGGCACACACTTATTGTTCTTGCACCCTATCGATAAAATTCGCGAACTTGCTCAACAACAAATAGGTGGCAGTGCGCGCTATACGTTCAGCACTTTGCCCGTCATTTCACGAAAAATGAAGCATGTCATTACCGTGGCAAAACGGGCCATAAAGTCCAAATCACCGATTCTAATTACAGGTGAAGAAGGCGTAGGAAAAGCCACTCTCGCCATGGCGATTCATAACGAAAGCACCTACAAAGAAGGGCCGTTCATTACGCTCAACTGCCGCTCCATCAATACAGAGCAACTGGTCAAAGAAACCCTGGGGTATGACGAAGGGCAAGGCATGCCTTCAAAGTTTGAGCTCGCCCATGGCGGTACGCTCTTTTTAGAAAAGGTGGAATATCTGTCACCCGATTTACAAGCCGTGCTACTTAAGTTGTTAAAAACTGGGCTCGTCAGCCGCAGCGACAGTTTGCGATTGATCCCCGTAGATTTTCAACTTATTACCAGCACCGCTTCAGAGATCAGCGAGTATGTCACTCAGCGCTCATTTGGTCGGCAACTTTATTATGAAATCTCCTCGAACGAGCTGCATATTCCACCACTACGAAAGCGTAAAGAAGACATTGAATTTCTCGTCCAGCAGCTTATCAGCCATTACGAACGCCGCCACAATGTGACGATCTCGATAGAGCCAGTCGCACTGGAAGCGTTGATGAATTTTCGTTGGTCAGGCAATAACTCCGAATTAAGAAACCGAACTGAGCGAATTTTGCTGAACCGCAGTTCGAACTTAATCAAGCTGAACGATATTCCTGAAGACATTAAACTGAATTCTTGCCATACCGCAGAAAATACGCCAGTAATCACGTTAGAAGAAGCCGAGAGAAGAGCTATCGTTCAGGCTTGGAATCAGTGTGATGGCAAAATGCATGATATGGCGAAAGCATTGCAAATTGGCCGCACTACCTTATGGAGAAAAATTAATAAGTTTGGGCTGCAGGAGCAAATGAAACTGTATTAAGCCAAGAAGTGGCGTTCCTACAAAAAGTAAAACCGGCGTAAGCACGCCGGTACAGATGTACTAACGATAAGATATCGACTAAACATCGACAGACAACTGACGAATCTGCGCTTTTAGTCCCGGTAGCAGACTCGCACTGGCGCTGAATTTTCGCAACCCCACGCGAAGCAATGTTTCTGTGGCATTTGGATCGCCAGCCATCTCACCACACATACTAACCGGTATACCCGCGCGATCGCCTGCTGCACACGTGAGCTCAATGGCTTTTAGTACCGATGGTTCAAAGTAGTTCACCAATTCAGCAACAGCGGCGTTACCTCGATCGGCGGCCATAACATATTGAGTCAAATCATTGGTGCCGATAGAGAAAAAGTCGACTTCTTGGGCTAACGCATCAGCATTTAATACTGCGGCTGGCACCTCAATCATAATACCAACGGGCAAATGAGTCGCATCCAAGCCGAGTTGGTTTGCTTGATGCGCCAACAGCGCTTTTACTTTTCTCACTTCTTCAACCTGAGCCACCATCGGTATCATCAATTGAATATTCGGTTGCTCGTGAAAGGCTCTCAGAATGGCTCGAAGTTGAGCGGTAAACAATGACTCATGTTGAAGACACAACCGCACCCCTCTCAAACCTAAAAATGGATTATCTTCTGCTGGCATAGGATAAGCGGCTAAAGGCTTGTCACCGCCAACATCTAGACTACGAATCGTAAGTGGCTTATCACCAAGTGCGGCAGCAATATCACGATACACTTGATATTGCGCTTCCTCAGTCGGCAACTCATCACTGTTTTGAAATAGAAACTCAGTCCGAAATAGACCAACGCCCTCAGCCCCCGATGTTAGTGCATCATCAATATCTTTCGGTCCACCAATATTGGCGAATACTTGAATATGGACACCATCACAGGTGACTGCGGCTTGCTGAGCACTCGCTAATGCACGTTGTCGGATGCTTTGCCACTCAATTTGCTGAGCTTCTAATTCCTGCTGTACGGCATCTGAAGGAGAGAACCATAAATGCCCTCGGAAGCCATCAATAGTCACCACTTGACCAGCACGCACAGCATCAAGGCAGCCCTGAGCTTTAACGATGGCAGGAATCCCCATCGCACGAGCAAGAATCGTACTGTGAGAGGTTTTCCCTCCCTCACTCAAACAGATACCAAGCACTTTCGATTTATCAAGCCCGGCCACATCAGAAGGCATCAGGTCGCGGGCCAACAAAATACTCGGTTCCTGAATGTCGATGGCATTAGGCGTTACGCCTGTCATTTCGACCATAACTTGGCGTGCGATATCATGTACATCTGCTTCGCGTTCCCGCATGTACTGACTTTCTGCCTGGCGAAACTCTTTGGCCAACGTTTGCAGTGATTCTACCCAAGCTTGCTCGCCTATCATGCCCGTTTGAATTCGCGACTCGACCGATGCCCATAATTCTGGGTCACTGAGCATCATGCTATGAGCAGCAAATATTTCCCCTTTCGGCTGCTTCGCTTGCTCCTGCAAATGTTGAACAACCACGCCTATCGCACGCTTAACCCGTTCAATTTCATCTTGTTCACTTTGGAAATCACGTTCAGGCACTGCTGGCATTTCATGAGTAAAAAGGACAGCAGGAGCAGTAGCGATACCGTCATTGACTCGAATACCAACAACAGCACCTTCAATCTGATTTGAGGCCATGCCATCGAGCAGAGTATCTGAACTTTCTTCAGGTTCGATAATGCCTTGCTCAACCGCCTCTTTTTCTCCGAAGTGCTCATAAGCTAAGGCTTCAAATGCCTTGATTGCTTCACTGGATTGAGAGCCGAGTGCGCACAGCGTGATCGTCTCTTGGCTACGAACGCCAAGTTTCGCAATGCTGTTTAAGCTTTTCGCGTTCACATGGCGCTCGCCTTTTTTCAACCATAATTGGCAGTCAAAAGGCGCGAGTGCACCAACAATGGCCGCAGCGGGACGAGCATGTAACCCATGCGGATTTTGCACTACCCAATCAAATGTCCGCTCTTGCTCAAAGTTCTCTGATACTGGCACTATCTCCGCGGATGTTAGTGGCTGCTCACCAAGGTGCTCTCGTTTTACGCTTAACGCATTCTGTGCCTCTTCGACTACTGTCGATAAAGGTAGTCCGGCGGCAGCAGCCACCGACGCCGCCATGGTTCCTTCAACAATAGGGGCCGAGATAAGGGTGACATTTTCCCTCACATGATCATCAATCAGGTCCAGAGCCATTTCCGTGCTAAGCAACGCGCTGCCAAGATCCATCAATACAACAACCCCTTGTTGATCTTGTACCTGCTCAATCGCTTCCATCACGGCAATAGCATCAGTTCCGATCGGGTTCTCTGGATCATCAATCCCAGCCGCAATCGCAAGCTTGGCTTTGCCTTGCGTCATTTGGGTGGCAAGTTCTGCCACCCCTTCTGCAAGGCGACGACTATGAGATACAACTACAATTCCCACCATCTTAATTACCTGCTATTGCCTGCTGTAGTGCTTTAATCATTAACAAAGAAGAGGTTGCACCGGGATCTTGGTGACCAATACTGCGTTCGCCTAAATAGCTTGCTCGCCCTTTTTTCGCCAACATTTCAATCGTGGCAACCGCACTCGTTTCTGCTAGCTCAACCATTTCATTCAGTAAGTGATCGGCGCTCATGCCATTTTCTAACGACGCCTTCACGCTAACTAAAACGGGTAACCAAACATCACACATGGTTTTATCACCCAGTTCCGCTTTACCACGAGACACCACGCCATCCACACCGCTTTTTAGTGCATCGACCAACTCTTCAAACGTTAGTTGCTCTCGGGTTCCGACAGCGGCAGCCGTGCGAATAAACAGCGTGCCATACAGCGGGCCACTTGCCCCACCAACACTAGAAAGTAAGGTCATGCCCGTATTCTTGAGAATGCTGCCGATATTTTGGTCCGCAAATTGCGGCAGTTTTTCAGCAACTTTTTTAAAGCCACGGTTCATATTGAGACCATGGTCTGCGTCACCAATATCACGATCAAGGTCGGTCAGAAAATCTTGATTCTCTTGATACGTTTTTGCACATAACTCTAGCCAGTGAACGATATGTTGTTTTTCAATTTGCATGTTTGCTCCCCCCTCTTACCACTTGATCGCGGCCGTATCGACAGGAGCATCGAACAGCTCCAACATCTCTTTATCTGCCTTCAGCAACGTAATCGAAACGCCTTCCATATCGAGTGACGTACAGAAGTTACCAACCATATTACGCACGATACGGAACCCTGCTTGCTCGCAGTTATGAGCCAGACGGCGGTACACTCCGTAAAGCTCTGAAGTTGGCGTACCACCCATACCATTCACCATCACGATGTAGTCGTGTTCAGCGGCGAAAGGCTCAATGCTGGATTCCACTTCATCCCATTCACCTTCGTCACGATTCCAAATACGCAATGTGCGCTGATAAGGTGTGTTTTCAGCAACTTCAGCAAACATTTCATCCACTAACGTATCGACATCGGTGTATTTCACTCGCTTGATACCTGGTTCACCATGGATACCAACACCAAACTCAACTTCATCATCTTCCAGAACAAAAGATGGTTTACCTGCTGCGGGTACAACACAAGCATTAAGCGCCACGCCAAATGAACGACAGTGATTATTAACGCGACGAGCCAGCGCTTCACATTGCTCCAACGAATAACCTTTGCTCGCGGCAGCCCCAACTAACTTTTCAACTAATACCGTTCCAGCTACGCCACGGCGACCAGCGGTATACAGGCTGTCTTTGACTGCAACATCGTCATCCACCAACACCGACCCAACTTTGATGCCATCGGTATGAAGCAGCTCCACAGCCGTTTCAAAGTTCAACACGTCTCCGGTGTAGTTTTTAATGATAAATAGCACGCCTTCACCAGTATTCACTTGGTTGCCACATTCGTACATTTGATCTGGCGTTGGTGAAGTAAATACCTCTCCAGGGCAGGCGCCTGTCAGCATGCCTTTACCAATAAAACCAGCGTGCAAAGGTTCATGACCACAGCCACCACCAGAAACCAGTGCCACTTGCCCCGGTGTTTCCTCGTGCCACATGTAACGAGGTTCGTAGTTCGCTTTTAGCTCTGGGCGAGATAAAGCCAGACCTTCCATTTGCTGCAATACAACATCATCAATTTGGTTAATTAATTTTTTCATCGTTCTATCTCATTCCATTTATATTTTTATGTAGGGTATGAATTCATCTTAAACAGAGAAAAAGCGTGCTCAACAAAAATCAATTCGTTTCATATTGAAACGAAATCTTCGGCATTTTTGTTTCAATATGAAACGTAAAACGACAAATTTTCCTGAATAGTGATCGTCGCCAGAAAGCATGCTGATGCTTATTACTTCTGACAGTCGGTTTGACACAGAGGTCATAAAAGCATGGAACAAAACCAGAGATATCCTTCACCACTTACCACACCAAACCTAATATAAACCTTATCCCTACAATGGATATTCATTGCAGTCCAAAACACACATAAAAAGGTTAAAGGTTTGAATTATGGACAAAATTATTATCAGCCCAAGCAAATACGTCCAAGGTGAACAAGTACTTACATCTATCGCTCACTATGTGAAAACATTGGGTGAACGTCCGTTAGTAATTGCCGATGAGTTCGTGACTAACCTGGTTGGTGATGACGTCAAACAAAGTTTTGCTGACGAAAAGCTTCCACTCACTATGAACATTTTTGGTGGCGAATGTTCGCGCGTTGAGATTGAACGCATCACGGACATTTGTGCCACTCAAAAACACGATGTCATTGTCGGTATTGGTGGTGGTAAAACGTTAGATACAGCAAAGGCTGTTGCGTTTTACACCAAAATTCCTGTCGTGGTGGTTCCTACCATTGCCTCGACTGATGCGCCAACCTCAGCGCTTGCGGTGATATACACACCTGAAGGTGAATTTGCAGAATATTTGATGATCCCTAAAAACCCAGACATGGTCATCATGGATACGTCAGTCATCGCCAAAGCCCCTGTTCGCTTACTTGTATCGGGGATGGGCGACGCGCTTTCCACCTACTTTGAAGCTCGTGCCAACATGACTTCTGGTAAGGCAACAATGGCTGGTGGGTTAGCGACGCGTTCAGCACAAGCGCTTGCGAAACTTTGCTATGAAACCTTGCTTGAAGATGGTGTAAAAGCAAAAGCTGCGGTAGAAAATGGTGTGAGCACCAAAGCGGTAGAAAACATTATTGAAGCCAATACATACCTAAGCGGTATCGGTTTTGAAAGCAGTGGTCTAGCGGGTGCTCACGCTATTCATAACGGCCTAACTAAGCTTGAAGAGTGTCATCATCTCTATCATGGTGAGAAAGTCGCGTTCGGCACACTAGTTCAGCTGGTACTAGAAAACGCAGCGATGGAAGAGATTAATACGGTTCTTGCATTCTGCCGTTCTGTAGGTCTACCAACCAACTTATTTGATATGGGCGTTAAAGAGCTTAACCACGCTAAGTTGCGCGAGGTCGCCGAAGCCTCAACGGCCGAGGGAGAAACCATCCACAATATGCCATTCCCAGTGACGGCAGAAAATGTCTACTCTGCAATTCTAACCGCTCACCAGTTGGGTCAATAACTCACAAACCTTAAAATGGGTTTAAATAAAAAAGCGGCACATACTCTCGCATGTGCCGCTCAGGATTTTTGCTGTTAAGCGTAATTACTCAACCGTCACCGCTTTCGCTAGGTTACGTGGTTGGTCTACGTCCGTACCTTTGATCAGTGCTACGTAGTAAGACAGCAACTGCATAGGGATGGTGTAGTAGATCGCCGCCGTGATTTCACTAACGTGAGGCATTGTGATGATCTTCATTGTCTCATCGCCTTCGAAGCCTGCGTCTGCATCTGCGAATACGTATAGAAGGCCGCCACGCGCACGCACTTCTTCAACGTTTGATTTTAGCTTTTCAAGTAGGTCGTTGCTTGGTGCAACCACAACAACTGGCATGTCAGCATCAATTAGGGCCAGAGGACCGTGTTTCAGTTCACCCGCCGCGTACGCTTCTGCGTGGATGTACGAGATCTCTTTCAGTTTTAGAGACGCTTCCATCGCGATTGGGTAGAACTCGCCACGGCCTAGGAACAATGTGTGGTGCTTGTCTGCAAAATCCGTTGCTAGTGCTTCAATTTCTTTCTCGAAAGAAAGTGCCGCGTTGATTTGCTTAGGAAGTGCGTGTAGCGCTTCAACAATCTCTTTTTCTTTCTCTTTGCTGATGCGACCTTGCTCTTTACCCAGTGCTGTTACCAGCATAAGTAGTGCAGAAAGCTGAGTCGTGAACGCTTTGGTTGAAGCCACGCCGATTTCGACGCCAGCGCGAGTCATGAATGCAAAATCTGATTCACGAACCAAAGAGGAACCCGCTACGTTACAGATGGTCATCGCCGCCATGTAACCTTTCTCTTTTGCTAGGCGAAGTGCTGCTAGCGTATCAGCGGTTTCACCAGACTGAGACAACGTGATCAATAGGCTGTTTGGGCGAGTCACAAACTTGCGGTAACGGAATTCAGACGCGATTTCTACATCACAGCTCACGCCTGCAATGTCTTCAAACCAGTAACGTGCCGTCATACCTGCGTTGTAAGACGTACCACACGCCACGATTTGTACGTGTTCTACTTTGCTTAGAATGTCTGCCGCGTGCACACCGATCGCATCTGTCACAACAGAATCTGACGTGATACGACCTTCCATTGTGTTGATCAACGCTTTAGGTTGCTCATAGATTTCTTTTTGCATGAAGTGACGGTATTGACCTTTATCACCTGCATCATGCTCTGCATTAGATTCAACAATTTCACGCTCAACTGGCTCACCCGTTGCATCAAACACAGTGACTTCACGGCGAGTAATTTCTGCTACGTCCCCTTCTTCTAGGTACATGAAACGGCGCGTAACGTTAAGTAATGCAAGTTGGTCAGACGCTAGGAAGTTTTCACCCACACCAAAACCGATCACGATCGGGCTGCCTGAACGCGCTACTACGATGCGTGAAGGATCTTTGCGATCCAACGCTACGGTGCCGTATGCGCCTTCAAGTTGTTTTGCTGTTTTTTGTACCGCTTCTAATAGCGTTTCTGAAGTACGAAGTTCCCACTCAACCATGTGTGCGATAACTTCTGTATCCGTTTGCGATTCAAACACGTAGCCACGAGATTGAAGCAGCTCACGCAGCTCTTCATGGTTTTCGATGATGCCGTTATGTACCACTGCGATATCACCAGACATGTGTGGGTGAGCATTGATTTCAGAAGGTTCACCGTGCGTCGCCCAACGAGTGTGCGCAATGCCAGTTCCGCCGATCACTTTTGCTTCTTCTACTGCATCAGCCAATTCTTGTACTTTACCCAAGCGACGAACGCGCGTTAGGTTTGATTCGCCATCAACAACCGCAACGCCAGCAGAGTCGTAACCGCGGTACTCTAAGCGGCGTAGACCTTCAACCAAAATTTCTGCAACATCTCGTTGTGCTACTGCACCTACGATTCCACACATGTGTTTATCTCCGTTTGTAGTTTTGTTCTTCCCTAGCCATGATTTCAAATAGAGGCAGCAAGCAAAGGCCTTTATCCAGAGGGAAGTAAAATATGAAACTGATTACATTATTAGGCGCAAATGACTTTCACGCCATGTTGTTCAATCTGTACTTTATGCTCTGCTTGGATATCTGCATCGGTCACCAACACATCAACTTGATGCCAAGCGAGCTCTAAGTTTGGGATCTTACGGCCGATTTTTTCGGACTCGATCATTACGATCACTTCACGTGACGCTTCTGCCATTACCTTACTTAAGCCAACCAACTCATTAAATGTCGTGGTTCCACGCTCGAGATCAATGCCATCCGCACCGATGAATAGTTGGTCAAAGTCGTAAGCTCGTAATACAGATTCGGCCACTTTGCCTTGAAAGGACTCTGAGTGCGTATCCCAAGTACCGCCAGTCATCAGCAGTGTCGGTTCGCTCTCTAATTCATTTAGGGCGTTAGCAACATGCAACGAGTTGGTCATGACCACTAAGCCACGTTTGTCATTCAACTGTTGAATCAGCGCGGCAGTCGTGCTGCCACTGTCGATCACGATGCGATTATGATCGCGAATCAATGATGCAGCTGCTTTTGCTAAGCTTAACTTTCGAGTCGAAACATTAGCGCCCAATTCTTCGTGAATGACTTCCTTTGGGATAGCAATCGCACCGCCATAGCGGCGTAGAAGTTGGCCGTTTTTCTCTAAAGAAGCTAAATCCTTTCTAATCGTGACCTCTGAGGTTTCGAATTTCTGAGCAAGTTCATCAACGCTGACTTCTCCTAGTTCAGAAACCAAGTTAGAAATGGCGTGTCTTCTTAATTGAGTATTTCGTTTCGACATTTAAGTTTTGATTTTAAGTTTCGATGTGAAACTTATTATAGTCAAACCGAAACTTTTAAGTCCATTTATTTCGATCCAAAAAATTAATATTTCTCGATAAAACCTTGTCCTAAGACAATTCTTAAACAGTGATATTGGATTCATTCAGTGGTAGAATTCGCCACCGAAAAGAAAAAAAATTACAGAATTGAAGGCTATTTTTTTGCAACTTTCTGCATATAAAGTGGGATTAGTCACAAAAAGGTAACCAAAATCGCCGATCTTTTAGTCATAAAATGACTAAACTTGGTGAAAGACTTTCAGAATCTGAAGTTCTAATAATGAGACGAAAAATCGGTGGGTGACAGGTACTAAATGTCATCAAAAACGTCCTGACTTCAGAGTAAATAACCGACTTTCAAATTGTAACTATACTTACCGGAGAGTATCTTCCATGAAAAAGACCAAAATCGTATGTACGATTGGCCCTAAAACAGAATCTGTAGAGAAGCTAACTGAACTAGTTAACGCAGGCATGAACGTAATGCGCCTTAACTTCTCTCACGGTGACTACGAAGAACACGGCACTCGTATCGCGAACTTCCGTAAAGTAATGGAAGCTACTGGCAAACCACTAGCAATTCTTCTAGATACTAAAGGTCCAGAAATCCGCACTATCAAGCTAGAAGGCGGTAACGATGTTGATCTAGTAGCAGGTCAAGAATTCACTTTCACAACTGACACTTCAGTTGTAGGTAACAAAGATAAAGTTGCAGTAACTTACGCTGGTTTCGCAGCAGACCTAAACGTAGGTAACACTATCCTAGTAGACGACGGTCTAATCGAGATGGAAGTTATCTCTAAGACTGAAACTGAAGTTAAATGTAAAGTTCTTAACAACGGTGCACTAGGCGAAAACAAAGGTGTTAACCTTCCTGGCGTTTCTGTAAACCTACCTGCACTATCTGAAAAAGATAAGAACGACCTTAAGTTTGGTTGTGAGCAAGGCGTTGACTTCGTAGCAGCTTCTTTCATCCGTAAAGCGTCTGACGTTCAAGAAATCCGTGAAGTACTTGCTGCAAACGGCGGCGAGAACATCCACATCATCTCTAAGATCGAAAACCAAGAAGGTGTTGATAACTTCGACGAGATCCTAGAGCTTTCTGACGGCATCATGGTTGCTCGTGGTGACCTAGGTGTTGAAATCCCAGCTGAAGAAGTAATCTTCGCTCAGAAAATGATGATCGAGAAGTGTAACCGTGCACGTAAGATGGTTATCACTGCAACTCAAATGCTTGATTCTATGATCAACAACCCACGTCCTACTCGTGCGGAAGCAGGCGACGTTGCTAACGCAGTAATGGACGGTACTGACGCAGTAATGCTTTCTGGTGAAACGGCGAAAGGTAAATACCCTGTTGAAGCGGTAACTATCATGGCTCAAATCGCGAACCGTACTGACTCAGCGCTAAAAGCTGAACTAGGTTCTCGTCTAGACAGCCCACGTCTTCGCATCACTGAAGCAGTATGTAAAGGCGCTGTAGACACAGCTGAGAAACTAGCTGCTCCACTTATCGTTGTTGCAACTGAAGGCGGTAAGTCTGCACGTTCAGTACGTAAGTACTTCCCAACTGCAAACATTCTAGCGCTAACAACTAACAAGAAAACTGCTGCACAGCTAGTTCTAACTAAAGGTGTTACTCCTGTAGTTGTTGATTCAATCGAAAGCACTGACGCATTCTACGTAGCGGGTAAAGAACTTGCTCTAGAATCAGGTCTAGGTAACAAAGGCGATATCGTTGTTATGGTTTCTGGCGCTCTAGTTGCTTCAGGTACTACGAACACAGCTTCTGTACACGTACTATAAGACTGAACTTTTAACACTTCAGTTTCTTGAGAAGGAGGGCTTATGCCCTCCTTTTTTATATGGCTTTCTTGCTCTCATAATAGGCTAATTGTATTATTCACCTCTATCAGAATTTCGTACTGTTTAATTTTATCGTCACGATTAAAGTTTCTTCTATGAGGTGTATGTGTCTAGTCCCACTCTTACCGACAAAGTATTAAGAATGATCCGTCAGGATATTCTCGATGGCGAGCTTAAACCAGGTCAAAAACTCGTGGTTGCCGAACTCAAAGAGAAGTACAACGTAGGAGCGTCACCCATTCGAGAAGCATTGGTGCAATTATCTTGGAGCAAATACGTCAAACTCGAGCCGCAAAAAGGCTGCTGGGTTGCACCTGTATGTAAAGATGAGTTACATGACTTGTACGAAAGCCTGCAAATGGTCTCCGCATGCTTACTCAGTAAGGCAATTACGATTGGCGATGAAAAATGGGAACTGGATGTACTAACTGCTTATCACAAGTTATCCCGAGTAAAACCTGGCGAAAGCTTTTGCTGGAGGGAATGGGAAGAGCGCCAAAATCAGTTTCTTACTGCGCTGTTTGAAGGTGCTGGCTCTGTCAATATGTTTGGGTTTTTCCGCGATCTACTCACGCAAATTAAACGCTACCAATACTTCGCGATGCAGATTTTAGGCACAGGGAGCCCTGGGCACTGTAATCTCGATGAGCAAGAAATGCTGATGAAGGCATCGCTAGACAAAAAGAGTCAGGATGCTTTAGGTTATCTAGAGCGTTATTTGAGACAGTCAATACAGTGTATCGAAGCCGCCATCGACAACCAATGTCGCATACTGGCTAGCGAATAACGCTGAGACTAAAAAGCGGGGGTCTATCCCCGTTTTTTCGTTTTTGTAAAAGCACTAAGCAATATCATCATAACTATGACACAGCGATACGCAATTACGCCCTGCACTTTTTGACTCATACAAAGCAATATCAGCACATTTATACGTTCTTGTACGATCAGAGGTTAAATCACTATATCCAGCACTGACAGTAATGCCTCTATCACTACGCATTTGAACCGCGACACGTAGCCTGTTCAATACAATTTCAGCCTCTTCTAGTGTTGTATGCGGCATAATCACTGCAAATTCCTCACCACCGACACGAGATACAAAGTCTGTGCTGCGGACTTCTTCTAGGAGGGTTTCTGCGACACTACAAATCACCTTGTCTCCTTCGTCGTGGCCAAGCTCGTCATTAATACGTTTAAAGTGGTCAATATCAAACAACGCCAAACAAGCAGGAGGGCTATCAGGATAGCGTTCAATAATCCCCGCATATTGCGCCAATTGCTCTTCAAATTTTCGGCGGTTCCACAACCCCGTCAAGCCATCTTTTTCGCTTAGGTTTCGTAATTTTTCTTCTAACTCTTTTTGCCCAGAGATATCCACCAGCGACGTAATGTAATAACTCACTTTACCTGATTTGGTTAAATTCGCCTGAATACGCATTATTGCGGTAAATACTTGATTAAACTTAGTTCGACAACGAATCTCCCCTTCCCATACGTGTTCACTCTTCAGTATTTTCCAGATACTCAGGTTTGCTTCGAGATCTTCAGGTAAGAGAATTAAATGATGTGCACTCCAACCTTGGGCATGCTTGGTTGAGTAACCCATCATGTTTTCAAACTCTTGATTAACCATGATGATTCTATGTGAAGCATCCGAGATCATCACCGCAGTCATACCATCAAGAGCAGCTCGAGCCAACTTCGACTCCATACTATGACGCCGATAATGCAGAGCAAGGGCTGCCGTCGGCAAAGTGAAGCCGAGCACCAAACTTAGAACAAAAAATGCTTCTTGGATTAAGTCATCAATGTCCCTCTGAGCTCGGGATAATAACTGCTCATTGGTAAGATCAATAACCAGATGAAGAGGTTCGCTAGAAACAAACTGGATGGTGCGATACGCGACCAAATTCGAACCATTGTAAGCATAGCCCGAATCTTTTGAATTTAAACTACGCCAAATGTTTGGGTACATCCGGCCAAAATTAAATTGAGAGCGAGCGGGAATTATATGGCCATATAAACGAGCTGATTTAGGGCTATCAATGTAAAATCCGTCACTTTTAATCAGCTCAATATGGAAATCAAGCACTGACGAATAGTTGAGTCGAGAAGATAAATAGTCAATATCAACATTAAGGACGAGATACCCTTCGCGCTTTCCGTTAAGCGAAATAGGCATCAAAATGCGCAGTGACGGGCTATAGGGATAGACTAACTCGCCATACTCTCGTTCTAAACCTATCCCCCACGAAGCGATTTCGCCATCGTCTAAGTTCTTAGCGAATTGAAAGTAATCTCGCTCTGACTTATTTTGCAATTTGATCGCGGGCAACGCAGCGCCTGTTTCAATCTCATAATTAATCCTCACTTTTTCTCGACCAGAAACATCAAGAAAGCGAATTTGCTTATACAACTTTTGATTGATTGCGACCGAGATCCACATGTCTTCTAAGATGGAACGGTTCACCCGGTTAGGTTGGCGCAGATATTCATACAGACTTTGGCTGTGACCAAGTAGGTCACTGATCGTTTCGATTTGATCCTGAATATTGCTGTATTCACGGCCAGTATAGGCCAATTGATGTAACGCTTCTTGAGCGGTGTTCTCAACATTGTTTTCTAACAACGTCAGATATTTCTGATAGTAGTAAGCGGCAGTGAGTGCACTAAAAAATAGTGCTGTCGCCAATAAGGTGCCGACTCGCTTAGGTACTTTCACACGTCTAATGCCTATCATGCTTACTAAAACGACAATTATATCATTAATTGTTATTTTCTAAACAAAAAAGCCACTTAGATTAAGTGGCTTTTCTATATGCAATCAGAGAGTTAAGGTTTGAGGGCTCGCTCTCCTCGCGCAATGCCAACGACACCACTACGAGCAACTTCGACAACTTCGGTCACTTCGGATATCGCTTGAATGAAGGCATCTAGCTTTTCACTCGTACCCGCAAGTTGTACGGTGTATTGGGAAGCCGTGACATCCACGATCTGGCCACGGAAGATGTCTGCCGTCCGCTTCACTTCTGCTCGCGCAAAACCACTGGCTTTCACTTTCACCATCATCAGTTCACGCTCAATGTGCTCATACTCGGTGACTTCTTGTACTTTCAGCACATCGATCAATTTGTGTAACTGCTTCTGAATTTGTTCCAACTGCATCTCATCAGATGTCGTGGTAATGTTCATTCGCGACAAGGTTTCATCATCAGTCGGTGATACCGTCAAAGATTCAATGTTGTAACCACGTTGAGAGAACAAACCAACAACACGAGACAACGCACCCGGTTGGTTTTCCAATAGCAATGAAATAATGTGTCTCATATTAAGTTCTCTCCGTTTTGCTTAGCCACATTTTATCCATACCCTCACCTTTGATTTGCATCGGGTATACGTGTTCGGTTTCGTCTACGTTGATGTCCACAAACACCAGACGATCTTTCATATCCAACGCTTTTTGTAGCCCTTCTTCGAGCTGATCAGGCGTTTCGATACGAATACCGACGTGACCATAAGCTTCTGCAATCGCTGCAAAGTCAGGAACAGAACTCATGTAAGAATTAGAGTGACGGCCTTGATAAATAATGTCTTGCCACTGTTTTACCATGCCTAAGAATCGGTTGTTCAGGTTGATGATCTTCACTGGAATGTCGTATTGCATGGCTGTCGACAATTCTTGAATATTCATCTGAATACTGCCGTCACCAGTCACAACCACGACCTCTTCTTGTGGCATGGCAAACTTCACGCCCATGCCAGCCGGAAGACCAAATCCCATGGTGCCAAGACCACCAGAGTTTATCCAACGGCGCGGCTTATTGAATGGGTAGTACAGCGCCGCAAACATCTGATGCTGGCCCACATCAGACGCCACATATGCGTCGCCATTAGTTAGCTTGTGCAGCGTTTCAATTACTTGCTGTGGCTTGATTCGTTCTGGAGACGTTTCATAAGACAAGCAGTTGCGGTCACGCCATACTTGAATGTCATCCCACCATGCGGTGATAGCATCTTGATCATTTCCACTACCTTGCTCTGCAAGCAGCCCGAGCATGGTTGTCAGCACTTTTTCCGCAGAACCTACGATCGGCAAATCCACTTTCACGTTTTTCGAGATCGATGACGGATCGATATCAATATGCATCACTTTTGCGTTTGGGCAGTACTTTTCAAGGTTGTTGGTTGTACGGTCATCAAAACGCACACCGATACCAAAAATAAGATCCGCTTCATGCATTGCCATATTAGCTTCGTAAGTGCCGTGCATACCCAACATGCCCAGTGAGTTTTTATGTGTACCCGGGAATGCCCCCAAGCCCATCAAAGTACTCACTACTGGTAGGTTCAGTTTGTCGGAAAGCTCTAAAATATGTTCATGGGCGCCAGAAATCACCGCACCACCACCGATATAAAGCACTGGTTTTTTCGCTTCTAATAGCGATTTAAGCGCTTTTTTAATCTGGCCTTTATGGCCCGAAGTTGTCGGCTTGTAAGAGCGCATAGAAAGCGTTTCTGGATATTGATAAGGCAGTTTGATTTGCGGGTTCATTACATCTTTTGGCAAATCAATCACAACTGGACCAGGTCGACCTGTAGTCGCGATATAAAACGCTTTTTTGATTGTTTCAGGAATATCTTCCGCTTTTTTTACTAAAAAGCTGTGTTTGACCACTGGGCGGGAGACACCGACGATGTCACACTCTTGGAAAGCATCATTACCAATTAGGCTATTTGGTACGTTACCCGAGATAACGATCATTGGGATAGAGTCCATATACGCTGTTGCAATACCCGTAATGGTATTGGTCGCGCCCGGCCCCGAGCACACAAGTACGACACCCGGTTTACCGGTAGCTCGAGCGTAACCATCTGCCATATGAGTGGCGGCTTGCTCATGCCTTACAAGTACGTGTTTGATTTGATCGGTTTTGGCATGCAGTGCATCGTAGATATCCAAAACAGAGCCACCTGGGTAGCCAAAGATCTGCTCTACGTGCTCTTCTATCAGAGATTGAACCACCATCTCTGCGCCTGACAACATTGCTGTCATAATTGCTCTCCTTAGCCAGTTTCCTCACCGTAAGGTCAACGGATTGGTCTGGTTTTACATAGTCTAGGTCTTATTCGTAGCCTAATCGAAATACTTCCACGTTTTCGGCTATGTCTTGCGTTCGTCATAACATCCCGCAAGGTTACCCAACAAATGTAACGTTTTATTATCAAAGGGTCTAATGAGAGATTGGTCTACTTTTTAAACAAGATACTAGTAATTAGAATGTTAGTAGGAATAGCAGCCACACATCTCCTATTTCACAGTACAAACTAAAAAGTCAACGCTCAAAAAAAGAACATTATTTCATAAGCTTTTAGCTATTGGGTGCGAAATAGCGTTATTTGACGAGCAAAGCAGAAAAAATCAATACAAACAAAAATCCCCAGCAATGCGCGATCACATCACTGGGGGTTTTTTCATCAATATAAAATCTAAGTCAGCTTAAGTTACTTTTTATCCGACTTTTCCTTATACATTTCTTCAATTTCATCTTGGTATTTGTCATTGATGACTTTACGACGAAGTTTTTGAGTTGGCGTTAACTCACCATCATCCATAGAGAAAGCTCTTGGTAACAGTTTAAACTTCTTCACTTGTTCAAACTTTGCCAACTCTTTTTGAAGATCGTTCACACGCTTCTCAAGCATTTCGACCACCTGGTGGTGCTTAATCAACTCAACGCGATCGTGATATTTGATATTCAGCTCTTTCGCGTACTCTTCTAGCGAATCATAACAAGGCACGATAAGCGCAGAAACAAACTTACGAGTATCCGCAATGACTGCGATTTGCTCGATAAAGTGGTCTTTACCAATCGCACCTTCAATCATTTGTGGAGCGATGTATTTACCACCTGAAGTTTTCATCAACTCTTTGATACGGTCGGTGATGAACAAGTTGCCATTTTCATCAATGTAACCAGCGTCGCCCGTTTTTAGGAAACCGTGCTCATCAAAGGTCTTTTCCGTCTCTTCTGGCATTTTGTAATAGCCACGCATCACCATTGGACCACGAACCAGAATCTCGTTGTTTTCGCCGATCTTAACCTGTGCGCCAGGCATCGACATACCAATAGAGTCGGGGTTAAAACATTTATCATCCCAACACGATACTGTCGCCGTGGTTTCAGTCATGCCGTAGCCCAACTTAACGTTGATACCAATCGCATGGAAGAATCGACCGATGGTTTCATCCAGCTTTGCACCGCCACAAGGCATAAAGTTGATTTGCCCGCCAAGTAGCGCACGCAGTTTGCTCAGAACCAACTTATCCGCCAAAGCGTATGACTTACGCAGCAAGAGCGATGGCTGACGTTTTTCTTGATGACAAGCGGCCATTTTTGCGCCCATGTTGACTGCCCAAGTAAACATGATCTTACGGTGAATCGGCGCGCGAGACACTTTCTCATGAATCGCAGAGAAGATCTTCTCATAGAAACGCGGTACGGCACACATCACGGTAGGTCGCACCTGGCTCAGTGCATCACGTACTTGCATGGTGTCTTGCAAATAGCAGTTGGTCGCCCCTTTGTACAATACATAAAAGGTCCAAGCGCGCTCAAATACGTGTGACAACGGAAGGAAACATAATGACACGTCACTTTGAGAAAGGCTCAAGCGCTGATCGTGCCCTTCCAATTGCGCCGCAATGTTTGCGTAGTCCAACATAACGCCTTTTGGCTGGCCTGTTGTACCCGAGGTGTAGATCAGCGTGAGTAGATCATCTTCTTTTGCCTGATCTAAACGCGCGTCCAATTCAACTTGATATGTAGCGTCGCCTTTGGCAACAAATGCTTGCCAAGAGATAACGAAATCATGATCGCCAAGTTCTATATCATCAGACATCGCAACAATGAGCTCTAACTGTTCGCACTGGTCGAAAATGCTCACTGCTGCATCAAATTGAGGCTGTTCACCAACAAACAGAACTTTGACGTCTGCATTGTTAATGATGTACGCCGACTGGGCGGCAGTATTGGTTGGGTAAATAGGTACTGTCACGCTGCGTAATTGCAGTGCTGCGATATCAGCGATCGTCCATTGCGGCATGTTGTTCGAGAAAATGCCGATCTTATCTTGGACTCCTAATCCCTGAGCCAAAAGTGCAAGTGATAAAGCATCAACTTGCTGACCAAATTGCGTCCACGTAATACCTTGCCACTCCTCACCCACTTTATGCTTGAGTGCAACGCGTGTACCACCGTTCGCAATTTGTTCACGAATACGTTTAACGATATGAAAATCTAACTTGGCCATTCTTTTACTTACCTTTTGGCTTACAGGCGTAAGCTAATTGAGCGAACAAGTGTACTCACGGCTTGCTAAAACGCAACTGACCAGTATCAAACTTATCACTAATAAGAGACAACTATCACTTATACGTCGCGAACGTACCTAAAATTGCTGAATGATTACTCTATTTAACTTACTGTTTCGATTGTTGATTACGAAAACAAAAAGCCCCGAGAGACAAAAATCGCTCGGGGACCAATGAATTGTAAAAATTGATGATTACCAATATGGTCTAATCGAGAAGACCAAACGTCATCTTATTTTGCGGCAACGACTTCACCACAAGTGATCATCAGTTGATCGCGTAGCCAAATGTGGCCTTTATCTTTTTCACTTGATTCATGCCAGCTTAAGAATCCGCTGATTTCTTTGTTCGCAAATGGGAAATCAAGAATTTGCAGTTGATCGCTGTTGACCGCATTTTCCGCCATCCAACGTGGTGCAATAGTCACAAGCTCAGATTGACCCACCACGTATAGTAGGTTGCTTAAACTAGAACCTTCATACGCCGCTTGGCAATCCAGTTCACGGTACGCTTGCTCTGAGAAACTACGTTGGCCATGAACTTTCGATAACTTCGCATGCTTTTCGTTAAGCAGTTGCTCAGCCGTCACACCACCTTGAATGCGTGGGTGGGTTTTTGATGCGATAACCACTAATTCATCTTTGAAGATTTCAGTACTTGAGAAACCTTGCTCATCAAAACGAGCGTAGTCGATCACGAAATCAATTTCTTGGTAGCGCATACGCTCAGACAACAAACGGTCAAATTCTGCATCTAGGTGAAGCTGAACGTTTGGTGCTTGTTGATTCACTTTTGCCATGATCTTCGGAGCAAAACGCATGTCACAAGGGCTGCAAATCGCAAGCTTGAATAAGCGAGTCGAAGATTCTGGTTGGAATACAGAGCTAGGAAGTTCATTGCGAATCAGCTGTAGTGCTTGGCGAATAGGGCCAAACAGTTGACGAGCTCGTTGCGTAGGCTGAATACCACGGCCTTGGCGCATGAATAGCTCGTCGTTAAACATCACTTTTAAGCGTGCCACGGCGTTACTTACTGCCGGTTGAGACATGCCTAGGTTATGTGCTGCACGAGTAATATTTTGCTCTTGCATTACAGCATCAAATACAGTCAGTAGGTTTAAATCTACACCACGCAAAGTGCTTTCCATACGGTAGCTAGCAATTGCGCTCATCGCGTCTTTCTTCTCTAACATTGAGTGCGCCTCTTTTGTAATCGTCAACTTTGTTCATTAAATTCATAACGAATAGAATCCCATCTCGCACAAAAGACGGCGGCTGGATTCGAATCATTTTACGAATAGATAACCTAACTTTTTATTATATTTATCGTCCGGATACTTCCGGCTCGAACTGTACTATCAACTAATCGATTGCGGTTTCGCAACTAGATTGATATTTAATCAGTAAATTTTAGCCAATTAGGTATTTATTCGTTAAATAACAAAAGCTTGATAAAAACATAAAAAACTATAAAACACGTAAAAATGCATTCTTTGAGGACGTATTTAGCAAATTGATAGGACAGGCGGTTAACACAAGCATGCATTTAGCTCAGTTATTGGTTGAGATAAGAACAACATATAGCAGCTATATCTCTGATTGAATTTTGCACTTATCAGTCAAATTATCAGCAAATACACACTGAATAGAAATGAGAGAGGAAGAATAAAAATGCAGCCTTCCAAACAGAAAGGCTGCAACAAAATCGTGTCAAAAATGGAAGGAACAATGTACTTAGAACAACGTACTTAAATGTTCGACACGTAACTTGGAAAATCAACCTGCTCCCACAGTTGTCTGGATAACTCTGCTTTTGAATCCCATGCACCTTGCAGTACCCAATGAACAATAGCCTGAGCAACATCTGGGTATTTCACACTTTCGGCTTGTTGCTCCTTTAGCCACTGGCGTACTGCGGAAATGTCTAAGCTCTCCATCGACATCGCAAGCCCTAAATCTTCTAAGGTCGCAACATTGCTCTGCTGCTCGAATTGACCCGCGAGTGGCTTTAGTAACAATTTTTTCCCCAAAGACAAGGCTTCTGAAGGAAGCTCAAACCCACCATTAGCAATGACACCACTACAGCGATGCAAATGATGCTGGAAGTTGCTGTGGCATAAAGGGCGCAGTTCTATGTTTTCTACCTGCTCACATTCGATCACATCCGGGTGATAACAGATAAACGCTTGTTGATTAAAGTGGAACAATAAGTCCGAGATATCTTCTATCGATTCGAACGGCAGATACACCAACACGAAGTCGTCGTTTTCTGCTTGGCTATCGACGGTATGCACTATTGGTGGTAACAAAGGTTGATCAAAATGATGCCAATGCAAACCAAGGTGATGTTGAGAAGGCGCAAAGTATTCAATGACGGATTTATCTAACCAACTTGCTCCCTTTAGTGGCACCGGATAACGGAAAGCATTTTGGTGGCTAATACCAATAGAAGGCTTATTTTGTTGTCTCGCTGCCCACGCAGTCACAGGTTCGAAATCATTAATGATAAGATCGTAGGACGACAGATCGAGTTGCTTAACTTCTTTGAAAAACTGCACCAAATTGTTATTCAATGCTGTTTTCGCGTAGTTTACAGAGCCTTTTTCGGTAATAAAGGTGAAGCCTCGGCGAGTCTGGTAATCGCCAAATGCTTCCATTGAAAAGTATTTTTCCGGCGCTCGCCCAGAAAACAAAAAGTTGACCTCAACATTGTGCTCTTTAAACGCATGACTCATCGCCCTTGCGCGTGCAATATGTCCGTTTCCTGTCCCTTGAACACCGTACAAGATTTTCATCAATTAGCCTCCTAACATCGCAATCGCTAATCCACCACAAAGACTGCCAAGCAGTGCACCAATGATGACATCGGTAAAAAAGTGCACACCCAATAAGATTCGCGCGGTTCCGATTAAACTTGCCCAAAAGAATGCAGCAACGCCTAGGCTCGGATAGAAATGGTCAATCAGCGTCGCCATGACAAACGCAGCGGCAGTGTGTCCTGAAGGAAGACTGTAGCGATCAGAGGGAGTAATAAAAGCAGGAAGGAGTGCACTAAGCTCTTCAGGGCGACGACGCTTAAAACTATTTTTCAGCGTCCAATAAATTGGTAGCTCGATAGCAAAAGCAAGTAAACCCGCCAGTAAAAACCAGACTCCTTGCTCCTTATCTAAATACCAAGCTAATAAACCCAACACCAAGTAAAGATGCCCGTCACCACTGTGGGAGACTCCTTTGCTGATATTGGCGACTTGTTGATTAAAACGGTGCTTAAGACAAACACTAGAGAGCGCTAAATCAAACTTAGCAATGGTTGCAATTGGCTGTGTAATTGTCTCTATGGTTCGCATGTGACCTTTCCTTACTTTGACAACGCCTTTGTGTGAAAAGTAGGAGGTTTAGGTGACAACAGCATGACGGGAATTTGGACAATTAATGACAAAGGCCAAATTAAGGTGTGCCCAACAATTTATCTATTGGGCATAACCATAAAAATAGAACATTAAGAAGGGTTTGCTGGTTGCGGTTGAGGGGTGTCTATATACCAGACTTTTCTCTTCTTGCGGCAGGCGCGCAAAGAGCCCGTCGTCATGTCGCCATCTTTTGTAAGCTCATAGCTCAGTGAGCGGCAAGTATAGTTTCCCGACAGTTCATGCTCTATACTCGTTTGCTCCGTTTTACTCGATTTAGGCTCTAGTAGAGGGTTAGGCTGAGTAGATAAAATGTCACGATTTATCACATTGCTGCGCGCATAATCCTTATGGACATAACCTTTTATCACTCCTTTCTGTTCAACGAGAAACCAAGGTTGATCAACCACTTTTGCTAGCACATTAAAGACTTCCCCTTTCGATAATACGCCAAGCTTTGCCCCTTCAAGACTCGGTTTAGAGCGTAGGTTTAATGTGGTCTTAGAGCGGTAAGAAACATCCATAAACTCTACTGGGTTTGAAGTATCGACACCTTCAGTGGTTGGTCGGAAAACTTCCGCTTGCTGTTTCTCACTAGGTTGAACGCGGATCTTCCACCAAGAATACGTTTCCGGATCTTTACCTTTAAACTTATTTCGGCTGTCAGACTCAAGGGCAACAAGCATCTGATTCAAGAACGATTCGCGTCCCTCATAACTCAAAAATCGATCCATTTGATCATTGATAACCATGACGCTCTGCGAGTGATCATTCATAACAACGGGGGAAGCCACTTCCACATAGGTCTGCGATTGAAACAGCTGACAACCCGACAAGCTGACCAGAGTAAATACTATGGCTGAACGTCCAAATTGTTTTGTTAACCTCATTCTTTCCCTAACCCTTATTTCTTTTACCTAGTGCAACTGCACTACTATAAATGGTCATTCAAAACTTTTGCCAAACAATTCGGACCTTTGTGTGACAAGTCGCAATCCCGATGCTTGTTTTGGTAATGAAACGTCGCAAACTTGATGAGAACTTACTTCTTCTAGCACGTTTCTATCGCATCATGTCGTTTCACTTAGTGCATCATTTTTTTCAAGCAAACGAAAAGACTCATCCGATATGAATAAAAAATCGACTTTAGGGTTGACGCGCTTCATGGAGTGCGGTACTAATTTGTTAACTTAATTATGTGGAAAGCTTAACAACTATGTCAGCTCATTTTTCTATCCTGCTTAGCCTCCTCCTGATCGTGACCAGTTCGCGCGGGTAGGCTGTGGAAGAAAAATAACCACACCAATTTCTAAGAACCCGCATGAGAATGCGGGTTTTTTTTATATCTAAATACTGGAAGTAAACGATTCACTTGCGCGAAAGTGCAGAAATCAGGAAGGAAGCAAACATGAACGATCAGGTCATTATATTCGACACCACATTGCGTGATGGCGAGCAAGCGTTGTCAGCAAGCTTGACGGTTAAAGAAAAACTGCAGATTGCCTATGCGCTGGAAAGACTCGGCGTTGATGTTATCGAAGCTGGCTTCCCAATCTCTTCACCAGGTGATTTCGAGTCTGTACAAACCATCGCAAAAAACATAAAAAACAGTCGAGTTTGTGCCCTTTCGCGTGCCGTTGCGAAAGACATTGATGCTGCCGCTGAAGCCTTAAAAGTGGCCGACCAATTCCGTATCCACACATTTTTAGCCACTTCCACCATTCACGTAGAAGACAAACTACGCCGCAGCTACGACGATGTACTAGAAATGGCAGTCAACGCCGTTAAACATGCACGTAACTACACTGATGATGTCGAGTTTTCTTGTGAAGATGCTGGTCGTACTCCAATCGACAACCTATGTCGCATGGTAGAAGCCGCCATCAATGCAGGTGCGAGTACAATCAACATTCCAGATACCGTTGGCTACACCGTACCAAGTGAGTTTGGTGGGATTATTGAAACCCTATTTAACCGCGTTCCGAACATTGATAAAGCGATCATCTCCGTTCACTGTCACGACGATTTGGGGATGTCAGTTGCCAACTCTATTGCCGCCGTTCAAGCTGGCGCACGTCAGATAGAAGGCACGATCAATGGCATTGGAGAGCGAGCGGGTAACTGTTCACTTGAAGAGATCGCAATGATCATCAAGACTCGTCAAGAGTTTTTGGGCGTTCACACTGGCATTAAGCATGATGAAATTCACCGCACCAGTAAGTTGGTTAGCCAGCTATGCAATATGCCTATTCAAAGCAACAAAGCAATTGTGGGTGCAAATGCGTTTAGCCACTCTTCAGGCATCCACCAAGATGGCATGTTGAAGAATAAGAATACCTACGAAATCATGACCCCTGAGTCTATTGGCCTAAAAAACCAAGCTCTGAACCTAACCAGCCGCAGCGGTCGCGCTGCCGTGAAGAGCCATATGGATACCATGGGTTACAACGAAGACGAGTACAACCTAGACGCGCTGTATGCGGATTTCTTGAAACTTGCTGATCGCAAAGGCCAAGTGTTCGATTACGACCTAGAAGCCCTAATGCACTTCTCGAACTTGCGTGAAGAAGATGACTTCTACAAATTGAGCTACCTAAGCGTGCAGTCTGGCAGCGTAATGGCTACCACCAGCATCAAAATGCAATGCGGTGATGAAGAAATGTGTGAAGCAGCGGTCGGTAATGGCCCAGTTGATGCGCTATACCAATGTATCTACCGCGTGACAGGCTACGACATCGTTCTGGATAAATTCGACCTAACCGCGAAAGGTGAAGGTGAAGATGGTTTGGGTCAAGCAGACATCATTGCCAACTACAAAGGTCGCAAATACCACGGTACGGGTGTTTCCACCGACATCGTTGAGGCTTCCGGCCAAGCATTATTGCACGTTATTAACAGCATTCATCGTGCAGATAAAATCGAAGAAATGAAGCAGAAAAAGATTGCGACTGTGTAATAACAACCGGGCTACACGGCTCAGGAAAGAACACGCTCGTTGAAATAATTAAGCTCAAAATTAGAAAACTTAAAGGATTAACATGACAGACAAATCGTACAAAATTGCCGTCCTACCCGGTGACGGCATTGGCCCGGAAGTAATGGCGCAGGCACATAAAGTATTGGATGCAATCGAAAAGAAACATGGTATTGCGTTTGAGCGTGACGAGCATGATGTCGGTGGTATCGCGATCGACAATCACGGTTGCCCACTTCCAGAGAGCACAATAAAAGCATGTGAAGAGTCTGATGCAGTCCTATTCGGCTCGGTTGGCGGCCCTAAGTGGGAGCACTTACCACCAAACGACCAACCTGAACGCGGTGCCCTACTTCCACTACGCAAACACTTCCAACTGTTCTGTAACTTACGTCCAGCGCAAATTCACTCAGGTCTTGAAGCTTTCTCACCGCTACGTGCAGACATCTCGGGTCGCGGCTTTTACATCGTGGTAGTCCGTGAACTGACGGGTGGTATCTACTTCGGCCAACCGAAAGGTCGTGAAGGTGAAGGCGCAACAGAAAAAGCGTTTGATACTGAGGTGTACCACCGCTTTGAGATCGAACGTATTGCAAAAATCGCTTTTGAGTCAGCTCGTCTACGTCGCAAGAAAGTGTGCTCTATCGACAAAGCGAACGTTCTACAAAGCTCTATCTTATGGCGTGAAGTAGTCGAAGAAATCGCAAAAGACTACCCAGATGTCGAGTTGTCACACATGTACATTGATAACGCTACTATGCAGCTTATCAAAAACCCTGCTCAGTTCGACGTAATGCTGTGTTCAAACATCTTCGGCGACATCATTTCTGATGAATGTGCGATGATCACAGGCTCTATGGGTATGTTGCCATCAGCAAGTCTAAACGAAAGCAAATTCGGTCTGTACGAGCCAGCAGGTGGCAGTGCACCCGATATCGCAGGTAAGAATATTGCTAACCCTGTGGCGCAAATCCTATCAGCAGCACTGATGCTGCGTTACAGCCTAGGTGAAGAAACTGCGGCGCAAGACATTGAAGCCGCAGTATCAAAAGCACTTTCAGCTGGGGAGCTAACGGGCGATCTTGCTGGTGACACCCCTGCGCTTACAACATCTGAGATGGGCGATAAGATCGCTGAGTACATCTTAAACTCGTAATACAGAACAGATTCATAATAAATACTAAATCCTCTATCCACCAATGACTTACCTCTAAGTCATTGGTGCTAAAACAAAGCAACAAGGATAACGAGGAAAGGAAGCAAACAATGGGCAAAACACTATACGAAAAAGTCTACGACGCACACGTTGCCGTCGCAGCAGAAGGGGAAAACCCAATCTTGTACATCGACCGTCACTTGGTACATGAAGTGACGTCTCCGCAAGCATTTGACGGCTTGCGTGAAAAAGGTCGTAAGGTGCGTCAGGTCAGCAAAACTTTTGCCACCATGGACCACAACGTTTCAACAACCACCAAAGACATCAACGCATCCGGTGAGATGGCTCGTATCCAGATGGAAACGCTATCGAAAAACTGTGAAGAGTTTGGTGTTACGCTTTACGACATTAACCATAAATATCAAGGTATTGTGCACGTTATGGGCCCAGAGCTTGGTATTACCCTACCGGGCATGACCATTGTTTGTGGTGACTCGCACACTGCTACACACGGTGCGTTCGGCTCGCTAGCTTTTGGTATTGGAACATCTGAAGTTGAGCACGTATTAGCAACTCAAACGCTAAAACAAGCGCGCGCTAAAACGATGAAGATCGAAGTGAAAGGCAAAGTGGCTCCGGGCATTACTGCGAAAGACATTGTGCTAGCCATCATCGGTGAAACGACAGCAGCAGGCGGTACAGGCTACGTAGTTGAATTCTGTGGTGAAGCGATCACTGACCTTTCAATGGAAGGCCGCATGACCGTATGTAACATGGCGATAGAGCTAGGTGCGAAAGCCGGTTTGATTGCGCCAGATGAAACCACGTTCGAATACATCAAAGGCCGTAAATTCTCACCTCAAGGTGCCGACTTTGATGCAGCAGTAGAATACTGGAAGACATTAAAAACTGACGATGATGCTCAGTTTGATGCAGTCGTGACACTAAACGCAGCGGATATCAGACCACAAGTCACTTGGGGTACTAACCCAGGCCAAGTGATCGCAGTAGATCAACCTATCCCAGCACCAGAAAGCTTTGCCGACCCAGTAGAAAAAGCATCGGCAGAAAAAGCATTGGCTTACATGGGCCTAGAGGCAGGCAAGTCATTGTCTGATTACAACGTCGATAAAGTCTTCGTTGGTTCTTGTACTAACTCACGTATCGAAGACATGCGCGCAGCCGCTGAAGTAGCGAAAGGTCGCAAAGTCGCGCCTCACGTTCAAGCGCTAATCGTTCCTGGCTCTGAGCAAGTAAAAGCGCAAGCAGAAGCGGAAGGCTTGGACGTTATCTTTAAAGAAGCGGGCTTTGAGTGGCGCCTACCAGGTTGCTCGATGTGTCTAGCAATGAACAATGACCGTTTGGGTCCACATGAACGTTGTGCGTCTACTTCAAACCGTAACTTTGAAGGCCGCCAAGGTCGTGATGGCCGTACCCACCTAGTGAGCCCTGCGATGGCAGCGGCGGCAGCAATTGCTGGTCACTTTGTAGATATTCGTGAACTAGACTAAGGAGCAAACAAATGTCAGGCTTTAAACAACACACAGGCTTAGTTGTTCCTCTAGATGCAGCGAACGTTGATACTGATGCCATCATTCCAAAGCAGTTCCTACAAAAGGTCTCCCGCCTAGGGTTTGGTAAGCACCTATTCCATGACTGGCGCTTCCTAGACGATGCTGGCGAACAGCCAAATCCAGAGTTCGTGATGAACGCACCTCGCTACCAAGGCGCGTCTATCTTGCTGGCTCGTGAGAACTTCGGCTGTGGCTCATCTCGTGAGCACGCACCGTGGGCACTAGCGGATTACGGCATCAAAGCGATGATCGCACCAAGCTTTGCCGATATTTTTTACGGCAACTCGATCAACAACCAAATGGTACCAGTTCGCTTGACTGAGCAAGAAGTGGATGAAATCTTCCATTTTGTTGAGGCGAATGAAGGCGCAGAAGTGGAAGTAGACCTAGAAGCGAATGTGGTTCGCGCCAACGGCAAAGAGTACAGCTTTGAAATCGATTCGTTCCGTCGTCATTGCTTGCTAAACGGTTTGGACAACATTGGTCTAACCCTTCAGCACGAAGATAATATTGCCGAGTACGAAGCGAATATTCCAAGCTTCTTGCGTTAAGACGCGTTAGTAGATACACAAATCAAGGGCTGGCAATTGTCGGCCCTTTTAATGTTTTGGGTAACTGTTCTCATATCGCTTTGCTTACAGAATACCGAACGCCTCTGTTGAAATTCGTCATCCTGAACAGCGACGAAGGAGTGTAATTCAGGATCTACTGCCAGAGCGCACTGTGCAGATTCATACTTTCTTTACTCAAGAGTTTGTGGGTATTAGATTCCTGATATCGCTTATGCTCCTCAGAATGACGGCGAATAAAGGCCACTGATTACTGAAAGAAAACAAGCACTAAACTGGTCTACACTATCAACAATATCTCATTCAAAGGTATCTCTATGAAGCGTCTGTTATTGCTGTTGTGTGCTCTGGTTTCTTTCTCGACATTTTCCGCGCCTAAATCCGACTTATGGCCATATTGGAAACAATCGAATCAAGCCAACCAAACCCAAATTTCTCATCAAGAATGGCAACAACTGCTCGATACTTATTTAGTTGAACAAGGCGAGAATACCTTGTTTCGTTATAGCCAAGTCTCCTCTGTCGATAAAACTAAGCTGAAACAATACATCCAGCGTTTGGCAAAACTAAACCCTCTACAATACAACCAAGCAGAGCAATATGCCTATTGGGTAAACCTTTACAACGCCATCACGGTAGATCTTATTTTGGATAACTATCCAGTCGAATCAATCACCAAGCTAGGTGGTTTGTTTAGCTTTGGTCCTTGGGGAGACGATGTGGTCGTGGTCAATGGGAAGGATCTAACTTTAAACGATATTGAACATCGAATTTTGCGTCCAATTTGGAATGACCCAAGAACGCATTACGCGGTTAACTGTGCCAGCCTAGGATGCCCTAATCTGCAGTCTCAAGCATTCACTGCTGACAACACGCAAGCTCTACTGGATAGTGCCGCCAAAACATTTATCAACAGCAGCAAAGGCGTATCTATCCAAGGTAACACGGCACAGCTGTCTTCTATTTATGATTGGTTTGCAACGGACTTTGGTGGAAAAAAACAAATCTTCAAACACATCGCAAAGTACGCACCGCAATACAAAAATTTCTCTGGCAAAGTGAAATACGAATACGATTGGGACTTGAATCAAGCCAACTAAACTGGGGGGATGTGAGGTCAATTAGCATTAGGGACATAATAGGCCAAAAGCTAAAGACACCGGCAACTCAAAGACTAAGACATGAAAAAAAAGGGCACTGAGTGCCCTTTTTTACATCCAAATGTTTGATAGAAAACGTCCGACTACTTAAAGCCTTTAACCTTCTTAATAAGATCGTAAGCGTTTTGAATCTCTTGAGATTTCTCTTTCGCGACGTTCATCATCTCTGGTGGTAAACCTTTAGCCATCAATTTGTCCGGGTGATGCTCGTTCATCAGTTTACGATAAGCACGCTTAACGGTTTTACTGTCTGCATCTGAAGACACATCCAGAATTTTGTACGCGTCGGCCAACTGATCCACTTGTGAAGCTTGTTGCCAGCTACCACCTGAAGATTGGCCTTGATGCTGACCATGAAAACCGCCCTGGCTTTGGAAACGAAATGCGGCTTCTTGCATTTGCAAACGACGCTCTAATTGCTCAGAAGAGAAACCCAAACCACGTGCAATTTTGTGTAGTACATTTCGTTCACTCGGGTGGATTGAGCCATCTGCAAAGGCCGCCGAGATTTGCAGCTCTAAGAAAAATTGCAACAAGTCAAAGCGACCAGCTGTCGAAATTTTCACACGAACAAGAACATCTTCTAACGGAAAGTCGCTGTCTTTACCTTCACGAAACGCGTCTTGCGCTGCGCGACGCTGTTCGCCATGCAAATTCATGCGGTCCATCATGGCAGAAGCCAGTTGGATTTCCTCTTTGGTGACTTGGCCTTTCGCTTTTGCCACATGTCCCATTACCGCAAACGCCGCTTTAAAAAACTCTTCTTGGCGTTGAGCTTGACTTGGCCCTTTTCCAAAGCCGCCAGTAGAGAACCCGGCTTGACTCAAGCGACGTGCTTTATCGAATTGATGGCCAATAAATAAGCCAAAGAGTAAACCTAGCGGCCCGCCAAGTAACAAGCCAAAAAAGGCACCCAGAATTTTGCCAAAAATATGCATTATGTGTTCTCTATCAATGAATTTTTATCGACGACGGCGGTCTTATAGTGCCGGATGCAACGATTTCCTTTATGATAATGGAATTAGTTTTATTTCGGCTAGGCCATTTCGCCTGCTTATCTTTGCAGCTATTTTGTCGTCATTATGCCACAGTGAATCAATACGCTGGGATAAATGCGACTATAGTTGATTCATTTGGCTATTACGCTAGGGTACAACAAGCCCTATAGCCATCGAGTAGTAGTGACACAGGAAAGTTCAATTCAATGCAACATTTCTCCCGCACATTTTTAGCGGCCTCTATCAGCACCGCCTTGTTTGTACCCACCACTCAAGCTGAAGCGAATATCCATGATAGTGTGCAGGAAATGCCCGCCACAGATCAATGTTTGGTCGATACAAGTGGCGAGGAGGACGCTCTTAATACCCCAGTAGTGGTAGAAGCTGACACCCTGCAAGCCATCAATGGTGACAAAGCTCAGTACTCAGGTAATGTACAAGTCACCCAAGGCCAGAAGAAAATTACCGCAGATAGCGTAACGCTGCACCAACAAGACAACGTCGTGGTTGCCGAAGGCAACGTGACTTTCAATGACGGCCAAGTCAAAGCTCGATCTGATCGTGTTACTAACGACATTAATCAAGATACGTTTTCGCTTGAGAACACCGATTATCAGTTCCTTTGCCAACAAGGCCGAGGCACTGCAGCCTATATCGCTCGCACAGGTCAGTCGGTTTATGAACTCGAAGACGGCTCTATCACATCGTGCCCTCAAGGCGATAATTCATGGCGATTGGTTGCGTCAGGCATCGATGTTGACCAAGATGAAGAGACAGCGACGCTGCATCATCCTCGATTTGAAGTGTTAGATGTGCCTGTTTTCTATGTGCCGTATCTAACCATGCCAATTGGAGATACGCGCAAAACGGGTTTCCTCTTCCCTTCTTTATCGTACGGTTCTAGTGATGGTATGGAAGTCGAGGTGCCATTCTATTGGAACATCGCGCCTCAATATGACATGACACTCACCACGCTCTATATGCAGCAACGTGGTACAAAACTCGATACTGATTTCCGCTATCTAACAGATGGTTGGGGAAATGGGGAAATCAAAGGCGAATACCTCAATAGTGATCGCAAATATCAGGACGAGTCTCGTTGGGGCTACCAAGTTAAACACGACGGTATCATCAATAAACAGTGGATAGTCAAAGTCGATTACTCAAAAGTGAGTGATATTGATTACTTCCTCGATCTCGACTCCGACATTGGTAACCGTGAAGATGGTCAACTGGTTCAAGAAGGACAAGTACAATATCGTTCTGACTTCTGGGATGCCTCGTTAACCGTTCGTGACTTCCAAATCTTATTGAAAGAAGAGAACCGCCCTTATCGCCTGCTTCCTCAGTTAGACTTGAACTACTACACGCCGTTGTGGGGAGATTACCTTAACTTTGACGTGAAGAGCCAAGTCAGCCGCTTCGATACGAGCGATGCTGCGCGACCAAATGCGACCCGTGTTCACATTGAACCAGGGCTTACATTACCACTCTCAAACTCATGGGCAACGTGGACAACAGAAGCGCGTGTGCTCTCTACGTATTACTCTCAAGACTTAACGGGTTTGACAGATGTAAACTTGCAAAACCAGTTGGATGATGAAGTTTCTCGTGTTATTCCTGAGTTCCGTACGCATGCGCAACTTTACTTAGAGCGAGATACAAGCTGGATCAAGGGCTACACACAAACACTGGAGCCTCAGCTGCAGTACTTGTACGTACCTGAAGAAGATCAAACCAACATCTACAACTACGATACCACCTTGCTACAAACCGACTACTACGGGCTATTCCGCAGTCGTAAGTACAGTGGCATTGATAAAATCGCCTCGGCGAACCAGTTAAGCTACGGTGCGAGTACTCGCTTCTTTGATGATGACTATAAAGAGCGTCTTAACGTTTCATTTGGTCAGATTTACTACTTCGATAAAAAGACCAAACTGAGCAACAGCCCAAATCTTCCGGATGAGACCACCAATTACTCATCATGGGCGATTGAAGCTGATTTCAACTACAACGATTACTTGTTCTATCACGGTGGAATTCAATACGATATTGATTTGAGCTCCATGCAGTTGGCAAACAGTACCTTGGAATACCAATTCAACGGCGGCTTTATTCAGGGTAACTATCGCTACGTTACGCGTGAATACATCGAAGATACGATCATTCTCGAAAACCTAGACACAATTACTCGTAAAGGTATTTCTCAAGCAGGTATTGTAGCGGCCTACGAGTTCAACCCGAACTGGTCTGCGAGTGGTCAATACTACTACGACCTCAATGAAAATGCGGACCTAGAATGGTTAGCGAGCCTACGTTACCAATCTGACTGTTGGTACATTGGCGTCACTTACTCAAACCAATTGCTTGGTTGGGAAGACCAAGCTATCGGCAGCACCGGGGCATCACCTGAATACGAAAATAACTTCAGCGTTAACTTCGGTATTCAAGGCTTTGCGACCAACCAGCGTGAAGACACTGCTGTCAAAGAACTGGATGGTTCTGACAACGCGATTAAGTACGGCCGCCCATTCTATCTGAACAATTAATCAAAATAGGCGTCTTAAATGAATAAGACGCCTATTCAAAAATACTGACGGAATTTTAAATGAAAATTTGGAAATCAATCTTATTCACGACCCTACTCTCTTGCGGAGCGGTTGCAGCACCAGTAGAGATCGATAAGGTTGCGGTCATCGTGAATGACGGTGTAGTTCTACAAAGCGACATCGAAACAGCGATGAAAACGCTGCAAGCCAACGCTCGTCAAAGTGGAAAGAGCTTACCTTCTACCAGCGTGTTAAAAGAACAAGTCGTTGAAAAACTTATCATTGATACGTTGCAAGGCCAAGAAGCAGACCGTATTGGTGTGCGTATTGACGACAACCGTTTAAACCAAGCGATTGCAGAGATCGCACGTAATAATGAGCAATCGGTAGAACAACTCGCTGCTTCTGTAGAAAGTGAAGGTTTAAGTTACCCAGAATTCCGCGAACAAATTCGTAAGGAAATCGCCGCATCAGAAGCCCGCAATGCACTGGTTCGTCGCCGTATTAATATCCTTCCAGCAGAGGTAGATAGCCTTGCTGAGCAACTATCACAAGAAACCAATGCGACTGTTCAATACAAAATTGGACACATTCAACTGCGCTTCTCTGACGATAAAGAAAAATCTGCTGTAGAAGCAGAAGCTAAAGCGCTCGCGAAAAAGCTAAACGAAGGTGCAGATTTTACGGAGATGGCCTACACCTACTCTAAAGGTCCTAAAGCTTTACAAGGTGGTGATTGGGGCTGGATGCGTAAAGAAGAGATGCCAACCATCTTTGCTGATCAGATCAAGATGCAAAACAAAGGCAGCATTATTGGTCCATTCCGTAGTGGCGTTGGTTTCCACATCCTAAAAATAGAGGATGTAAAAGGCCTAGAAACGGTTGCGGTAACGGAAGTAAATGCGCGTCATATTTTGATTAAACCAACCGTGATTCTGAGCGACGAAGGGGCGAAGAAGCAACTGAATGAATTTGTACGCCGCATCAAAGCCGGTGAAGCAACGTTCGCTCAATTGGCAACACAATACAGTCAAGATCCTGGCTCGGCAGCACAAGACGGTGAACTAGGTTATCAAACGCCAGATCTTTACGTGCCAGAATTCAAGCACCAAGTAGAAACTCTGCCAGTTGGCTCAATCAGCGAACCGTTCAAAACCGTTCACGGCTGGCATATCGTTGAAGTGTTGGATCGTCGCCAAGTTGACCGTACTGACTCAGCGATGAAGAACAAAGCTTACCGTATTCTATTTAACCGTAAATTTAATGAAGAAGCGGGCGCATGGATGCAAGAGCTACGCGCAAGTGCGTTTGTTGAAATCGTGGATGACAACAATGACAACTAATACAATTCGTAGAATTGTCGTAACCGCAGGGGAACCTGCGGGTATCGGCCCAGACTTAGTGCTTGCCCTATCGAAAGAAGATTGGGCGCACCAAATTGTCGTCTGTGCCGATAAGAATATGCTGATGGAGCGAGCCAAGCAGCTTGGCATCGAAGTCCAACTGTCTGATTACAATCCAGAAGAAGCACCTAAAGCACAAAAAGCGGGCACGCTTATCGTTGACCATATCCAAATATCGGAACCTGCGGTCGCAGGTGAGCTCAATGAAGCGAATGGTCACTATGTACTAAAAACGCTAGAAAGAGCGGCTTTAGGCTGTATGAATGATGAATTTGATGCTATTGTCACCGGCCCTGTTCATAAGGGGGTGATTAATCGCGCAGGTGTTGCATTCAGTGGTCATACTGAATTTTTCGCCGAGAAGTCACAAACGCCGCTAGTCGTAATGATGCTAGCAACGGAAGGACTACGCGTGGCGCTGGTTACAACACATATTCCTTTAGCTTATGTGTCCAAAGCTGTCACCGAAGAGCGATTAGAAAAAATCATCGATATTCTTCATAAAGACCTTGTAGAAAAGTTTGCTATCGCACAACCAAACATCTACGTTTGCGGGCTTAACCCTCATGCTGGCGAAGATGGCTGCTTAGGTCGTGAAGAGATCGAAACCATCACTCCGACACTGGAAAAAATTCGACAAGAAAAAGGTATCAACCTGATCGGCCCTCTGCCGGCTGATACCATTTTCAATGAAAAATATTTAAATGATGCTGATGCTGTTTTAGGCATGTACCATGATCAAGTGTTGCCAGTATTAAAATACAAAGGCTTTGGTCGTTCAGTAAACATTACTCTTGGCCTACCTTTTATTAGAACATCGGTGGACCACGGTACTGCATTAGATCTGGCAGGGACAGGTCAAGCGGATACAGGGAGTTTCCGAACAGCGCTCACGCATGCGATAGATTTGGTAGAGAAGAAACAATGAGAAATGATGTCCATTTAGGACACAAAGCGCGTAAACGTTTTGGTCAAAACTTCCTGAACGATCCATACATTATTGATGGAATCGTATCAGCGATTAACCCAAAACCAGGTCAAAACCTGGTTGAAATCGGTCCTGGTCTTGGTGCAATCACTGAGCCAGTAGGTCGTGAAGTGGATAAGTTCACAGTTATCGAATTAGACCGCGATCTGGCGGAACGCCTACGTACTCACCCTGAACTGGCAGATAAGTTGACCATCCATGAGGGTGACGCTATGCGTTTTGACTTCACTCAACTAGTGAAGCCAAACAACAAGCTGCGCATTTTTGGTAACTTGCCATACAACATCTCTACACCATTGATGTTCCACCTTTTTGAGTTCCATAAAGACATTCAAGACATGCACTTTATGCTGCAAAAAGAAGTGGTAAACCGCTTAGCCGCCGGCCCTGGCAGCAAAGCTTACGGCCGTTTAACGGTAATGGCTCAGTACTACTGTAAAGTGGTACCGGTACTGGAAGTACCGCCAACGGCATTCGTTCCACCACCGAAAGTGGATTCTGCCGTTGTTCGTTTAGTGCCTTACGAAGAGCTGCCATGCCCGGCGAAAGATCTGCGTTTGCTCGATCGCGTTTGTCGTGAAGGCTTTAACCAACGTCGTAAAACAGTTCGTAACTGCTACAAATCGTTGTTAAGCACAGAAGTACTAGAAGAGCTAGGTGTTAATCCAAGCATGCGTCCAGAGAACCTGACGCTAGAACAATTCGTCGCAATGGCGAACTGGCTTGCGGATAACCCGCAGCACTAAGAACTCAAACAATGAGCCAAACCCTTGTAGGTTTGGCTTATTATTATTGGGATATTACGTTTCTGAGGAGTGCACATGGACGTCATTCAACCTTGCATCAAAATTCAAGTTCACACCAAATACATCGAAGAACAGTCCAACCCAGAGCTACAACGCTACGTTTTCGCTTATATCATCACCATCAAAAACCTTAGCCAACAAACCGTACAGTTAGTGAGCCGCCGCTGGCTAATCACAGACTCGAATGGCAAGCAAATGACGGTTGAAGGTGACGGAGTGGTAGGCCAGCAGCCCTTTATTCCAAGCAATGATGAATACACGTACAGTAGCGGAACCGCGTTAGAAACCCCTGTCGGCGTTATGCAAGGACACTACAAAATGCTGGATGAGAAAGGGCAAGAGTTCATCACCGAAATTGAACCATTTCGCTTGGCTGTTCCAAATGTTTTAAATTAGTAAATTGGAGATTCAGTGGCTACCTATATTGTTGGTGACATCCAAGGCTGTTTTGATGAATTGCAGCGACTACTAGAAAAAGTATCTTTCTCTGCGAAAAAAGACCAACTTTGGCTTGCTGGTGATTTGGTCGCCAGAGGGCCTAAATCACTAGAAACGTTACGCTTTGTGAAGTCACTTGGCGCAAGCGCAATCGTGGTGCTTGGTAATCACGACCTTCACCTTCTCGCAGTGGCTCACGGGATAAAAAAGGTCAAAGACAAAGATAGAACCGCACCTATTTTCACGGCCCCTGACAAAGAGGAACTACTGACATGGCTAGCTCAGCAACCTCTAATGGCCGAGCATGACGAGTTCGTGATGTGTCACGCTGGCATATCACCGCAGTGGAATCTAAAAACAGCGAGAAAGTGTGCCCGTGAAGTTGAGCGCATCATCCAAAGTGAAGAGCTGCCTTGGCTATTAAAAAACATGTACAGCAATCAACCTGATTCCTGGGATGACTCTCTACAGGGTTTGGACCGATACCGTTATATTATCAATGCTTTTACGCGGATGCGCTTTTGTTTCCCTGATGGTCGTTTGGATATGGATTGTAAATTGCCACCGCAACAAGTTTCCGGTAACGAACTTATTCCATGGTTTGATGTGCCTAAACGTATCCACTTAAACAAAGCGGTGCTCTTTGGGCACTGGGCTGCACTACAAGGCTATATGAACAACGAAGTCATCGGGCTAGATACTGGCTGCGTTTGGGGCGGAAGCCTAACCATGATCCGTTGGGAAGATAAGAAAATTTTTACTCAGGATGCACTCAGTTAACGGCTCTGATTGCCGGACTAGAAAACAAAAAGCACCGCATTTGCGGTGCTTTTCTTATTCGGCTCAATTTGATTATTTTTCTAAAATCGTAAAACGCATGTTATAAGCGTTTTTCTCATCAGCTTGATATTCTCTAGTGTACGTTTCTTGGAATTCATCATCCCATTGAGGAAATTGAGTATCTCCCTCAACATCAGCATCAATAAAAGTTAGATACAACTTATCAGCTTTATCAAGAAATGCTTCATAGATACTACCACCGCCGATAATCATAACCTCATTATGACCTTTGGCAGCTTCTAGCGCCTCTAAAGTAGAGCTCACTACTATTACGTCTTCTGCTGCATAAGATCGGTCTCTGGTAATGACTATATTGAGTCTATTTGGTAGAGCTTTACCAATTGACTCAAAAGTCTTACGCCCCATGACCACAGGCTTACCTAGTGTATGTTCTTTGAACCAAGCAAAGTCTGCAGGAAGGTGCCAAGGCATTGAGTTATTGTTACCGATGATCATTGGCTTTTCTTTATCAATAGCACCGTTATGTGCCATTGCCGCAATCATGCTAATCATAGAAATACTTTACCTTGAAGAAATTTGAGCGCAAATTATACCTAAATAACACTTTAGAACAAACGATCGCCTAAACAATTGGTCTTCTTCGATAAAAAAGTAACCCAGGAACCGCAAGACCAACTGCTAAACCTGCAATAATAAACATGGCCTTAAGAAAGTTTTCCATACAGGTTGCGACAAGCTCGGGTGAGTAGCCAACATGATTGATTTCTACCATAGCGATCATTGCTTTGTACGCAAACACACCCGGCACCATCGGGATCAAAGCAGCCACAGTAAACACTTTTGGATGCGCGAGAAAACGGTGAGACCAGTACACACCAATCATCCCAACTAACGTCGCAGCAAAAAAGGTTGCCCACTCAATAGGAATGCCAAACTGCATCATCAAGTAGCGGCTACCATGACCAATCGCGCCACCAACAGCGCAATACACTAAAGCTCTTTGTGGCACGTTAAAAACCAATGCAAATCCTACGGCGGGAATCGCCGCAAAAAACATGTCATTCAACAGGCCAAACATCAAATCAAATAAACTCATTAGATTGCCCACCCCCAAATTCCAGTTACACTCATCGCAGCAACGATCCCCAAACATGTCGCCAACGTTAGTAAACTAGCCATCACAAATCGAGCAATCCCCATATTAATGTGGCCTTTCAACATATCTGCGACAGAGTTAATGAGTGGGAAACCAGGTACAAGCATTAATACCGACGATGCCATTGCTACGGTAGGTAGATTACCGATTTGGTAAATTTCCGCCTGTGCTGAAATTAAGGTAGTCACAAAAGCGGTCGCAGCAAAGTTCAATAGAGGGTTGAAATGACGATGACCAATTTCTTGGCGAACGATCATGCCACCAGCTGAAGCTAAAAAGGTCATGATGAAGACTCCCCAATCACCACCAGCTAGATGACTGAATGCCGCACAAGACAAGCCAATCATAAACACCACCAACCAGCGGTTATAACGCTCTGGACTGATAGCGTTCAGCTTTTTCTGCGCCATGGTTGAATCGAGCAAACCACGTTCCATCATGATACAGATTCGTTGAATTTGCGTAATAACGCGCATATTGATGCCACGATCAGCGCAGCTTCGGGTGGTGGTGATGCAATGCCCATCCATTACCGTCGTCACAACCAATGCATTAGCTGATAGTGCTACCGCAACTTCATTCACCCCACAAGCAAGGCCAATACGACGCATAATATCGCTCACAAGAGTACTTTCAGCACCATGAGCAAGTAGCATTTGTCCGGCTTGGGCGACAAGACGAGAAATCGATCGTTGAGTAGATACCGCCAACTCTCTAGGCGGTATGGTTTCTAGAGTCATAAATAAGTCTAATTCCTTTTAGGGTGTTACTCATTCATACGCGCGAAGGCCAAACTAACCCTCAAAAAACACGACGTATCGGTTATTGTGCCGTAAATCACATCACCTAAATATGATTTAGATACAAAAAAAGCCGCAATAAATAATTGCGGCTTAATGAATTATAGGCAAACAGGCATTGTTTGACCGTTCTGATTAGTCACGAACGTAGACAACGTGACCGTCATCTTCTTCATCGTCCCAGTCATCCCAATCGTCGTCATCTTCAGTGATAACGTCTTTACCCGCCATCGCATCTTTATGGTAATCATCCCACATGAAGTTAACTTTATCTTCTTCAGCCACTTCTTCCTCTTCGCGAGGTAGGTTATCCATAAAGTCAGCCAGTTTGTAACAAAGCTCTTTAGTACCGTTACGATTGATCGCCGAGATCTTAAAGTACTCGTCTTCCCAACCTAGTGCGTCTAAGATTTCTTGGATCTTCTCATTCGCTTCTTCTTCAGGCATTAGATCAACTTTGTTGAACACTAACCAGCGCGGCTTACTTGCCAGTTTTTCGCTGTATTGTTCTAATTCATCAATGATCGTCAATGCATTTTGCACCGGATCGGACTGATCAATTGGCATAATATCGATCATGTGCAGCAACACTCGACAACGCTCTAAGTGCTTCAAGAATCGAATACCAAGGCCAGCGCCATCTGCTGCACCCTCGATCAAACCAGGAATGTCTGCAACAACAAAACTTTTCTCTGGTACGACACTTACGACACCCAAGCTTGGGATCAACGTCGTGAATGGGTAATCAGCGACTTTCGGTTTTGCTGCTGATACTGCGCGGATAAAGGTTGATTTACCAGCATTAGGTAGACCAAGCATACCCACATCAGCAAGAAGCAATAGCTCAAGGCGAATTTCGCGTACTTCACCTTTTGTACCCAATGTTCTCTGACGAGGCGCGCGATTTACTGAAGATTTGAAACGCGTGTTACCTAGACCGTGCCAACCGCCTTTTGCGATCATCACTTTCTTACCGTGTTCAGCAACTTCCGCCACGATTTCATTTGTGTGGATATCCACAGCGCGCGTACCCACAGGTACACGAAGAACGATGTCTTTACCACGCTTACCTGTACAGTTACCACCGCGACCGTTTTCACCACGCTCAGCTTCGTAGAAGCGCTGGAAACGGTAATCAATCAGGGTATTTAGGTTTTCATCGGCTTGGATATAAACATCACCACCGTCACCGCCATCACCGCCATCAGGGCCACCTTTAGTGATGAATTTTTCACGCCAGAAACTGACAACGCCACTACCGCCATCACCAGCCTGAACTTTTACTACCGCTTCATCTACGAACTTCATCTTTTACTCCGACTACTTCGTGCGTGGATTAAATCTTACTATGTCATCCGACCATTTTAGCAGATGACAGATCTAAGCTCCCAGATTCAAATCGCTTAGGATCTTAGCGAGAAACTTCGATATGTCGACTGCCACAAATAAAAAACCCCGCCGATTCGGCAGGGCTTTTGAATTCAGCTTAAAGCTATTAAGTAATTTGGTTAAAAACCTAATTACTCAGCTTCGATGCTTACAAACTTACGGTTCTTAGGACCTTTCACTTCGAACTTCACTTTACCTTCAGTAAGAGCGAATAGAGTGTGGTCTTTACCGATACCTACGTTGTTACCAGCGTGGAACTTAGTACCACGTTGACGAACGATGATGTTACCTGCAAGTACAGATTCACCACCGAAACGCTTAACACCTAGACGTTTGCTTTCTGAATCGCGGCCGTTACGAGTAGAACCACCAGCTTTTTTGTGTGCCATTGTTAAACTCTCCTAATAGATTAAGCGTTGATACCAGTGATCTTCACTTCAGTGAACCACTGACGGTGACCCTGTTGCTTACGAGAGTGCTTACGACGACGGAACTTAACGATTTTAACTTTATCGCCACGACCGTGTTGTACAACTTCAGCAACAATTTTGCCGCCCTCTACAAGAGGAGCACCAACTTTGATGTCTTCGCCGTTAGCAACAAGAAGAACTTTATCAAATTCTACAGTTGCACCAGTTTCAACGTCTAATTTCTCTAAACGAAGAGTTTGACCTTCGCTTACACGGTGTTGTTTACCACCAGATTGGAAAACAGCGTACATATTTTACTCCGCTTTTTCCGCACAGCCTTTCTTGAGGGTGTGCGCTAAACTAATCATCAATAGGGCGCAGATTCTACAGAATAGATGCTCCTATGACAAGCCATATTTTGAAAAAATTGGCGAAAAGCTAATCGCCAAAGAAAAGTGCGGCAATCATGCCCTTTAGTAATGTATTAATCAACGTTTTTTAGTGTATTATTCGACAATTATATAAATCGAATAAGCCTTGCAGGGTCTAACTTCAGCCGGATATACGATGGATTTTAAAACTATCCAAGCGCTTACTGCCGATGACATGGCAAAAGTGAATGAAACAATTCAAGCCCAACTTAATTCTGATGTCTCTTTAATCAACCAGCTCGGTTTTTATATCGTGAGTGGTGGAGGCAAACGTCTAAGACCGCTTTTAGCGATACTGTCAGCCCGTGCACTTGGTTACCAAGGCAATGGTCATACAATGGCAGCTGCGTTTATTGAGTTCATCCATACAGCGACTTTGCTGCATGATGACGTGGTAGATGAATCAGACATGCGCCGTGGTAAAGCCACTGCGAATGCAGCATTTGGCAATGCGGCTAGCGTATTAGTTGGGGACTTTATCTATACACGCTCATTTCAGATGATGACGGAACTAGGATCCATGAAGATCCTTAAACTAATGAGCAATGCCGTAAACGTGATCGCCGAAGGTGAAGTACAGCAGTTGATGAACTGTAACGACCCTGACACGACAGAAGAAAGCTACATGCAAGTCATCTACTCTAAGACTGCGCGCTTATTTGAATCCGCAACTCAAATCGGTGCAATCTTAAATGATGCTCCTGAGCATGTGGAAATCGCAATGCAAAATTACGGTAAGTATCTAGGCACTGCGTTTCAGCTCATTGATGACGTCATGGATTACACTTCTGATGGCGAAGACATGGGTAAAAATGTGGGTGATGACTTGGCCGAAGGCAAGCCAACTTTACCTCTGCTCCATGCTATGCGTAATACCACACCAGAAAACGCCATCATGATTCGTGAAGCGATTGAGAAAGCGAATGGCATGGATCGCTTAGAAGAAATTCTTGCGGTCATGAAAGAAGCAGGCTCTCTGGAATACACAACGCAAAAAGCTCTAGAAGAAGCAGACAAAGCAATCGCAGAACTATCAGTGTTGCCAGAGTCTGAATACAAACAAGCGCTTGTTACTCTGGCTCATGTCGCAGTACAACGCACGAAGTAATCAATAGCTACCCATAACGCAAGACTTATAGCAAAAAGGAAGAGCATGCTCTTCCTTTTTTACGTTTGATACCTAATGACGACGCCGGAGGCGCTAGTAATATCTGTCACTACCGCCATGCAGTTGTGGATCATCTTCTATTTCATCAAAGCTAACGGCGAGCTGCTGTTCAGTCCCTTGTTTGGACAACAGTACCGTCTCTGCTTCATGGTCAACCACTAATATCGTACCGACGCCTTGTTGGCACTCAACAACCATGCCTTTACGGATTCGACTCGCTTCCATCATCTTCTCCTTCACTACGTGGTTTTATTCGACCATTTTTACGAAGTTGAGAAATCAAGGATCAAAAAAGCCGATCAAAATGATCGGCTTTCTTCTTATATAGGCTTTCTAGATTACTTTGCGAATTCAACACCAATGTTGATGTCGCCATTTAGTGTTTCTAGCATACCGTCTAATGCAGACTTTTCGTAATCGCTGAGTTTGCCGTAGCTTAGTACTTCTTCAACGCCTTCTTTACCCAGTTTCACAGGTTGCGCGAAGTAAGTCGCGTGTTCGCCGTCGCCTTCAACGTAAGCGCACTCAACTACGCCTTCTTCACCTTGAAGAGCACGAACCAGAGACAGACCAAAGCGACATGCAGCTTGGCCCATTGATAGTGTTGCACTACCACCACCCGCTTTAGCTTCTACAACTTCAGTACCTGCATTTTGAATACGTTTCGTTAATGCTTCTACTTCTTCAGCTGTAAACTCAACACCTTCTACTTGAGACAGTAGAGGTAAGATCGTTACGCCAGAGTGACCACCAATAACTGGCACGCGAACGTCACCTGGATCTTTGTCTTTAAGCTCAGCAACAAACGTTTCTGAACGGATAACATCCAACGTTGTTACACCAAATAGACGACGCTTATCATAAACACCCGCTTTTTTAAGAACTTCAGCAGCAATTGGCACTGTTGTATTTACAGGGTTTGTGATGATACCAACACAAGCTTTCGGACAAACAACCGCAATCTTCTCCGCTAGCGATTTAACGATACCAGCGTTTACATTAAATAGATCCGCACGATCCATACCTGGCTTACGCGCAACACCAGCAGAAATTAGCACAACATCCGCGCCTTCTAGTGCTGGAGTAGGATCTTCACCAGCGTAACCTTTGATAGAAACTGGCGTAGGGATGTGGCTAAGATCAGCGGCCACACCAGGAGTTACTGGAGCAATATCATATAGGGCTAGATCAGAACCAGCAGGAAGACGGTTCTTAAGTAGAAGGGCCAGGGCTTGACCGATGCCACCAGCGGCACCAATAACGGCTACTTTCATGTAGTTCTCCTTGAGAGTATTTCTCTTATAAACGTATTCGTAGGGTAGTTTGTAACCAACTTAAATAAAGCTATCGGAATCACAACTTGATTACAATCAATTAACGCTAGCTTTGCGACCTCGCGCAACTCGCTGTTACCGTGCTACAAATGGGGCTTGGATTATTCTTTTATTCTGTTGAAATGACAAGGAATTCAAGAAAACAGATACAGCCCTACTTCAGCGCGCTAAAGAATTCTATGTGGTATATAGTTTACAGTGACGCATCTAACATAATCCTGGGACTCTTTGGCACCGCCTGAATATATATGCGAGAATATGCAAAATTGCTGACCCGTAATAAGAGATTTGTAATGACTATGCGCAATTCAGAAAAACAAGACAACTTAGTTCGCGCCTTTAAAGCCCTGTTAAAAGAAGAAAGCTTTGGCTCACAGGGCGAGATTGTTGACGCACTCAAACAGCAAGGGTTTGAGAGTATCAACCAATCTAAAGTCTCACGTATGCTGACTAAATTTGGCGCCGTCCGTACGCGCAATGCAAAAATGGAAATGGTTTACTGTCTTCCTGCTGAGCTAGGTGTCCCAACAGTCAGCAGTTCTCTGCGTGAACTAGTACTAGACATCGATCGTAACGCAGCGTTAGTAGTAATTCACACTGGCCCAGGTGCAGCACAGTTGATTGCTCGCTTGCTTGATTCACTCGGTAAATCCGAAGGTATTCTTGGTGTTGTCGCAGGTGACGATACCATTTTCATTACGCCAACCATGGCAATTACGACTGAGCAACTCTTCAAATCAGTGTGCGAGCTGTTCGAATATACTGGTTAAGTTCTATAAAGCTTCAATCAGCTAACTCATTGTGGGTTATAAAAGAAGTCTCATTTTGTAGCCCATAATTTATGTAAATTTTTTGCTTACTCCGCTCATTCTTTAACCATCCATTTTGTGATTAACATCACGCAATTGATCTTTTTCATTTCAGTCACTAAACGTTAATTAAGCAATTGTTTTAAAAAGAATTAAATCACAAATTGAATCCTATACCCTGATACAAAATTCAGACTTATCAACTATAACATTTAACAATTGGATAATTTTCTGCCAATTTTTTGTTATGATTCGCTCGCTTTTTCAAACGATTGGATTGAAAAAGGTGCCGTTTCCAAATAGGAAACTCCAGAAGTGATTTATGGTTATTTCCGGGTAAATAATGAATATAAGGAAGGGAAATTCATGGCATTTAACAAACTTCTCAAAGTAGGCGCTATCGCTGCAGCCGTAATGGGCGCAGGCGCAGTTAACGCTCAAGAGTTTATTACCATCGGTACTGGCTCTGTGACAGGTGTTTACTACCCAACTGGTGGTGCTATCTGTAAGTTGGTAAATAAAGGTCGTAAAGACCACAACATCCGTTGTTCAGTAGAATCGACTGGTGGCTCAATTTACAACGTTAACACTATCCGTGCAGGCGAATTAGATTTTGGTATCGTGCAATCGGATTGGCAGTACCACGGCTACAACGGTACGAGCAAGTTTGAAGAACAAGGCCCGTACAAGAAGCTACGCGCAATGTTCTCTCTTCATACAGAACCTTTCAACATCATTGCGCGTGCAGATTCAGGTATTGAAAACGTTGAAGACCTGAAAGGTAAGCGCGTAAACATCGGTAATCCAGGCTCTGGTGACCGTGCAACGATGGGCGTTGTCATGGAAGCGATGGGTTGGACAAACGACAGCTTCAAATTGGCGTCTGAGCTAAAAGGCTCTGAACGCTCTCAAGCACTTTGTGATAACAAAATTGACGCCTTCATTTACATGGTCGGCCACCCGAACGGTTCAATCAAAGAAGCAACCACATCATGTGATGCGAAGCTAGTTTCAGCAACAGGCCCTAAAATCGATAAAATTGTTGCCGACAACCCATACTACGCCTTTAGCTCAGTACCGGCTGGTATGTACCGCGGTACAGACAAAGACGTAAACAGCTTTGGTGTTGCAGCAACAATGGTAACGACCTCTGATGTTTCAGACGATGTCGCTTACAACGTGGCAAAAGCTGTGTTTGAAAACTTTGATACCTTCAAACGTCTACACCCTGCATTCGCAAACTTGAAGAAAGAAGACATGGTGAAAGCTGGTCTTTCTATTCCTCTTCACCCAGGTGCAGAAAAATACTACAAAGAAATGGGTCTAATTAAGTAATTTCCTCAGACTCTACATACAGGCAGGAAAGAATATTTTCTGCCTGTTTGAGCATACAGGTTGTAGCACGTTCTAACTGTATGCTTCATTCGCCAGTTTTCTTCTGAAAACTGCGAGCTCATACCCAAGAAAACTTAAACGCCGCCTAACAGAGTACCCAACAATCAACACTTTGAGTTCAGGCAGCAAAATACTCGAAAGCAAACTTCGCTCCATTCACTACACTGATAGAGGCGAAGTGTGGTTCTCGATAAAAATCAGACAGGACCATCAATAATAAGGAAAAAGTACATGGCGACGAATCAAGCTCCGTCACAAGATGTGCAAGAAATGGTGGCTCAGGCAGACACAGGTGCACGTAGCCCTTCGGGAATGCAAGGACGAATCCTTTGGTTTGTTCCTCTGTGTTGGTCACTATTTCAATTATGGTACGCATCCCCGTTACCATTTATTTTCAATTTTGGCGTACTGAACGACACGGAAGCGCGATCTATCCACCTTACTTTCGCGATCTTTTTGGCTTTCACTGCTTATCCAGCGATGAAGAATTCTCCTCGCGATCATATCCCTCTTGTTGATTGGATACTCGCGTTGGCTGGCAGCTTTTCAGCAGCCTATATATACCTTTTTTATACCGAGCTAGCAGGACGCTCAGGCGCACCGACAACGGTTGATATCGTTGTTGCTGTTATCGGTATGCTCCTCCTTTTAGAAGCAACACGCCGAGCACTTGGTCCACCATTAATGGTCGTGGCTGCTGTTTTCCTTACTTACACCTTTGCAGGCCCTTACATGCCTGACGTTATCGCGCACAAAGGGGCAAGCTTGAACAAGGCCATGTCTCACTTGTGGCTAACAACAGAAGGCGTATTTGGGGTTGCGCTAGGTGTTTCTACCTCTTTTGTCTTCTTGTTTGTATTGTTTGGAGCAATGCTGGAACGCGCTGGTGCTGGTGCTTACTTCATTAAAGTTGCCTTCTCGTTACTTGGCCATATGAAAGGTGGTCCAGCTAAAGCGGCCGTTGTTGCATCAGGTTTATCTGGTCTGGTTTCTGGTTCTTCAATCGCAAACGTAGTAACAACTGGCACCTTTACGATTCCACTGATGAAGCGTGTTGGCTTTCCCGGCACAAAAGCGGGTGCGGTAGAGGTAGCGGCTTCAACCAATGGTCAGTTAACACCGCCAATCATGGGTGCAGCAGCATTTTTGATGGTGGAATACGTCGGTATCTCCTACGTTGAGGTGATTAAAGCCGCCCTACTTCCAGCGCTAATCTCTTATATTGCTTTAATTTACATTGTTCACCTTGAAGCGTGTAAAGCAGGCATGACAGGGCTTCCTCGTCGCCACAACCCAACACTAGTACAAAGTCTGCTGTCCTTTACTGGCACAATCTTAGGATTGTGTGTGATCAGCGCATTGGTTTACTACGGAGTGGGTTGGACAAAGGACGTCTTTGGTGATGCCGCGACACCAATTGTTACCGTCGCACTATTAATCGCGTACGTTGGGTTGGTGAAAGTCTCAGCAAATCACGTGCAAGATGGCGCAATTGAGATTGATGCAGAATTAACAGAAGTACCTGATCCTGGCCCAACCGTTAAGTCAGGCTTGCACTACCTACTCCCTATCGTCGTATTGGTTTGGTGTTTGACTGTCGAACGTTTCTCACCTGGTCTTTCGGCATTCTGGGCAACGGTGTTCATGATTTTCATTTTGCTTACTCAACGTCCGTTGATTGCACTGCTGTCAAAGCAAGGTGATATGCTTCAGCAAACCAAAGATGGCTTTGTCGATCTTGCCGAGAGCTTAGTTTCTGGTGCGCGCAATATGATTGGTATCGGCGTTGCAACCGCGGCAGCGGGCACCGTAGTTGGTGTTGTTACACTAACGGGTATCGGACTAGTGATGACCGACTTCGTCGAGTTTATCTCTGGTGGCAGTATCATTCTTATGCTGCTGTTTACCGCCATCATTAGCTTGGTTCTGGGGATGGGTCTGCCAACAACGGCGAACTACATCGTGGTCTCTACGCTAATGGCGCCGGTTATTGTTACGCTCGGCGCGGCGCATGGCTTGATTATTCCGTTGATAGCGGTGCACTTGTTCGTTTTCTACTTTGGTATTTTGGCCGACGATACCCCACCTGTAGGTCTTGCGGCTTTTGCAGCAGCAGCGATTGCGAAATCAGATCCAATTCGTACCGGTATCCAAGGTTTTACTTACGATATTCGAACCGCTATTTTGCCGTTCATGTTTGTGTTCAATACCCAGTTATTGTTAATGGGGATCGACTCTTGGTGGCATTTGGCACTCACGGTCATTTCATCGATCATTGCAATGCTGATATTCTCTGCGGCAACTCAAGGGTGGTGGTTCACGCGTAACAAGTGGTGGGAAACAGTCCTATTATTAGTACTGACATTTTCGTTTTTCCGTCCAGGTTTTTGGTGGGACATGCTGTACCCAGCGAAAGTTCTTTCTCCTGGCGTTGAGGTAGCTCAAATCACGGAAACACTAAATGTAGGAGAATCATTGGAGTTACGTGTTGCCGGTGAAAACCTTGAGGGCGACTACATTGAGAAAACGGTTCGTCTTCCATTCGAAGACAGTGCGACAACAGCAGACGCACGTATTTCATCTATGGGTCTGATGCTGACCGAAAGTGACAACAAAATGATTGTCGATATGGTTGAATTTGGTAGTCCAGCAGAGTCCGCAGGTATCGACTTTGATTGGGAAATCAAGTGGGTTATCCAGGATGCAGACCGTCCGATGAAAGAGTGGGTGTTTGTACCATGCTTAATGATTTTGCTGGTGCTTGCAATGAACCAAAAACGTCGTGCTCGTAAGGAACAATTGAGCGCATAACCGATTTGGCCCCGAGGATAAAGGGGCCTTAATGAGAGACATTGAATGTACAAACAAATTCTTGTTCCGGTTGATCTAAATGACCAAGGCTTTTCAGACCGAGCGGTTGAACTAGCGGTTTGGCAGGCAAAGCAAGCAAATGCTCAAATCCATCTTCTGACGGTACTACCTGGTATTCACATGTCGATGGTTGCCACATACTTTCCGAAAGATGCTGCAGCCAAAATGAAGCAAGACGTGAAGCAGCAACTAAAAGCTTTCGCTAATGAGCATATTGCTGAAGATGTGGTTTACCAAGTGCATGTTGCTGAAGGCAAGGCCTACGCGACCATTCTTGATTATGCAGAACGTTTAGGCGCTGATCTCATCATTATGCCAAGTCACAAGCGCTCTAAAATCAATAAAGTAATGCTTGGCTCCGTCGCGAGTAAGGTTGTGGAATATTCTCCAATCAATGTGATGGTCGTAAAACCGCAAGGCTAAGTAAATACAGAAACGAAAAAGGACGCTAACATTAGCGTCCTTTTTATATGAAACAAGTAAGGGTTATGCCATCACTGGGTAATCGGTATAACCTTCTGCTCCACCCAAATAAAAGTGTTCTGGTTTCGCCTCATTAAGAGGTGCATTTTTCTTAAATCGCTCAACTAAATCTGGGTTTGCGATAAAGGGAACGCCAAATGCGACCACATCAACTTTGTTTTCTGCAATTGCTGCTGCCGCTTCTTGTGCACTGTAGCCCACGTTCGCCATTAAGTGACCTTGATAGTTTTCGCGTGCTGGCTTGAGAACATCTGCTTTTTGTACGCCTTTCAGATCCGCACGCATCACGTGCCAATAAGCAAGATCGAAAGAATTAAGTTGCTCTGCTAAGTAACGCACCAAACCAACTGGATCACTGTCTTTCATGTCATTAAATCCATTTAGCGGAGATGTGCGCAGACCGACTCTTCCAGGTCCCCACACCTCAACGACTTCTTTCACTATTTCAAGTAAAAATCGAGCACGATTTTCAACCGAGCCACCGTATTCATCGGTACGTAAATTTGAGCCGTCACGAAGGAAGTTATCAATAAGATAACCATTGGCGCCATGTATCTCGACCCCATCAAAGCCGGCTTTCTTGGCGTTTTCTGCACCTTGTTTAAACGCCGCAATAATGGAAGCTATCTCATCCACTTCGAGTGCTCGTGGTACCGTATATGCTTGCTTACCCGAAGGGGTATGGACTAATTCATCACGAATAGCCAATGCGCTCGCCGCTACAGGTGTTTTTCCTTCATTCAGATCAGGATGACAAGCTCGTCCCGCATGCCAAATTTGCAGTACAATCTTACCGCCTCTCTCATGAACCGCATCCGTTACCTTTTTCCAAGCTGCGATTTGCTCTTCGTTGTAAATGCCCGGCTCTGCCATGAAAGCAGACGTACCTTCCATCACCATGGTGCATTCAGCAATGATAAGTCCGGCACTCGCACGTTGAGCGTAGTATTCAACCATAAGGTCATTAGGAATATGGTCTGCGCCAGCACGAGCTCGCGTTAAAGGCGCCATAATGGCACGGTTATCTAATGCTAATTGACCGAGTTCGATAGGAGAAAATAAGTCTACAGAGTTGGACATGGTGTTTACCTCAAATGACAATAACTTGATGGCTAAGGATGAGGTGCCAGACTATAATCAGATTAATATTGAAACAATATGGATAATTGAAAGTGATTGTTCGCAATTTAGAAACAATTGACTTTAGAACGCTTTCTATCTTTGTCACAAGCTGTCGACTACTGAGCTTAACCAAGTGCGCGCTGGAGTTAAACCTACCAAAATCTACTGTTAGTAAAGCCATAACCAAACTCGAACAACACTTTGAAGCCAAACTCCTAGAGCGCACAACCCGAAAGTTAGTGATCACCGAAGCTGGCCAAATGGTTTTAGAGCGTGCTGCAAGCTTAGTTGAGGAATTCCACTCAATTGGCCATGACGTACAGGAGATGGAACAACAGATCCAAGGCCGGCTGCGTATTTCCGCGCCACCAGCGTTGGATGCGTATATGGCGGAACACATCTTTTTGCCATTTTTAAAACAATGGCCAAAAGTACAAATTGCGTTAGAAGCATCGAACGATTTTGTTGATCTGTTTTCACACGGCTTTGATATGGCAATTAGAGTCGGTCAGATAGTTGATGATCGATTAATCGCAAAAAAATTAGGCTATACCACTCGAGTCCTGGCTGCTAGCCCTGAGTATTTAGCTGAGTTCGGCGTACCTGAAACGCCAGAAGACCTGACAAAACATAACTGTTTGAGGTATCAATATGTTTCAGAAATAGGGCCTTGGACGCTGATCTCACACGATAATACCGTCAATGTTTCAATAACCAGTAACTTCTCAAGTACAACTGTAGAAGCAATATTAAAAGGCGCACTTAAAGGACTAGGCATCGCGAACTTACCTGTGCAGAACATGACGCAAGAGCTAGAAAGTGGCACCTTAGTCAGAGTGTTACCGCAATGGCACACGGTACCAATGCCTATTTATTTAGTCTATCGTCCTGGAGCAAACCGCCCACGGCGTGTACAAGCAATGATTGACCATATCATGAGCTTAAGATCTCAATTTGAATTTGGCCCTCGGCATGGTTTGTGTTGCGGAGAAGCATAACCTAGCAACTATCAGGCACTAGCATGCTGCTCGGATAAATGCCGCAAGCTTCTCACTAGCATGCTGTTCACTCAATGCAGACATATCACCCGCGGCTTCCACTTTACCATCTGCCACAAACACAAAGTGGCTGGCAATCGCTTTGGCATCGCTTAAATGGTGCGTGACCATCAATACGGTTATTCCCCGTTCTGCTGCGAGTTTTTTTACCAAGCTCAGCATCTCTTCACGCAACACCGGATCAAGCGCCGAGAACGGCTCATCCAATAGCCACATGGGATGAGGCTGAACAAAACAACGCGCTAAGGCAACACGTTGACGCTGGCCACCAGAAAGATGCTCTGGCAAACGGTCGAGGTACTCTGCAACACCAACTTGCTGCGCGGCTTGTTCAATCTGACGATTTTGGTCCACCGTGAGCTTTAGCCCCGGGTGTAAGCCCAAACCGATGTTGTCACGCACCGATAAGTGAGCAAACAAATTGTGCTCTTGGAACAACATAGAGAACGGACGCAGATAAGGCTCTTTACGCACAATGGACTCACCATCAACACAAATATCACCACGGTCAGGATGGATGAATCCTGCCACCAACGCCAGCAAGGTTGACTTCCCTGCCCCACTTGGTCCCATCAGCGATACAATCTGTCCTTGCTCAATCGTTAAGTCAAAACGAAACAGTTCACGTTGGTAGGTGTACTGCACATCATCCAACACTAACATTACGCTCTCTCCTTCGTTTTCAATACTTTCTCAATCAAGGCAAAACAGCCCACACTCAACAACAATAGGGTCACCGATACCACCGCAGCTGCGTCCATCTGATAACTGCCAAGCAACTGGAACAAATACAGAGGTAAGGTACGAAACTCTTGTCCACCAAACAGTGCGATGGCACTTAAATCCCCTATTGCAAACATAAAGCTGATCGCAAACGCATGTGCAAACGGCTTGCGTAGCGCCTGCCACTCCACCACTTTAAACCGTTGCCAGCCACGCATGCCTAAGCTGGCACATACATACTGATACTGTTGTTCAATGTGCAGCATTGGCTGCGCTAGCGTTTTGATCACGTAAGGCAAAGCCATCAAACCGTTCACCAAAATCACGACAAAAAATGCCAAGCTAAAAACATCGGTAAATGCGCGCTGTAGTAAGAATAAACCGGTGCTAATCACCAGACCTGGAGTCACCAAAATAATGGTGCCGATTAACTCTATCTGATCGGCTCGCGTGTTTTTGTACTGCAACCGCCAACGGCGACTGGTCAATAGTATGGACACCCCTGCAGCGACCGCAAGCGCGCTAGCGACACAGGCGACTTTGAGGGAGTTCAATAGCGCAAACCAAAAACGCTCATCGGTTAATACTGTCCAAACTTGTTGGTTGATGCCACTCAGTAACACCATCAATAACGGCGGTATTACCAGTAAAAAGGCACCTATGATCCAAAAGCTATCCCAAGCTTTTGACCACCCATGATCCTTCGTTAAATATTGCTGTACCGATGTGCTTCCAGCACTGATAGAAACAGGCCTTGTTAACTTCTGCACACCAATAGCAAGCAGTCCACATAACAGCATCTGCCACAGCGCCAATAACGCCCCAGCTTGTAAATCAAAATCAAACTTAATCGCTTGGTAAATGGCCAATTCAATGGTGGTGGATTTTGGCCCGCCCCCCAACGCCATTACAGTGGCAAAACTGGTAAAGCACAACATAAACACCAACCCACAAACGTGGGGAAGCTGCTGCCTTAAACGCGGCCATTCTACCCAGCGAAACTTATCCCAATGGCTCATCCCAAGATGCGCGCAAAGCTTATGCTGCTCGGCAGGAATAGACTCCAAGGCTTGCAGAAGCAATCGTGCCGCGTAAGGTAAATTAAAGAACACATGGGCGAGTAAAATGCCGTTCAAACCGTAAATAGAGAATGGCAGTTTAGTGTCGAAACTTTGCAACCACTGCGCCAACAAACCACTGTTGCCATAAATCGCTAACAGCCCAAAAACACCAACCAAAACCGGCAAAACCAGTGTCGATGCAAACAGCTTAAGCAGTAATGATTTACCAATAAATTGGCGACGCGAAAGTGCGTGCGCTACTGGAATGGCAAAGCCAACACTGAGCAATGTGGAAAGAAACGCTTGGTAGAAACTGAACTTGGTGACATGTTGATAGTACGGGTCGCCCCATACCACAGACACATCAAGTGAAGGGGCTTGAACAATCAAAGCACCTAGGGCAGAAATAACAAAGGTCGCGATGATCATCGCGACCCCTAAACCTATTTTTGGAACAGAATTCAAAGGTAAAACCTATCTCATTCAGATGAGGGTGGAAACGTCAGCTAAAACGTCAATGCGCTTTGCCATTCGCGAATCCAAGACTTACGCATTTTTGCCACTTCATCAGCACTAAAGCTCAACGACTTGCTTGGAACACTCAAAGTTTCAAAACCTTTAGGTAACTCAACGTCAGTGACTGGGTACATCCAGTTACCCGTTGGCATCGCCGATTGGAACTCATCACTTAAAATGAAATTCATAAATTGATCAGCAAGTTCTGAATTTTTTGCCCCTTTCACTTTGGCGGCGACTTCAACTTGCATGTAGTGGCCTTCAGCAAAATTCGCCGTCGCAAACTTCGAATCGTTTTCCGCAATTAAGTGGTACGCAGGTGAGGTGGTGTAAGAAAGCACTAAATCGGACTCACCATTGAGGAACATAGAATACGCCTCAGACCAACCTTTCGTAACCGTTACGGTTTTGCTTGCTAGCTTCTGCCACGCTTGCGTCACATCGTCGCCATAAATAGATTTCATCCATAGCATTAAGCCTTGGCCCGGCGTTGAAGTCCGCGGATCTTGGTAAATCACTTTCAGATCGTCGCGCGTTTCCACCAGCTCTTTCATGCTTTTCGGCGGATTAGCCAGTTTCTCTTTGTTGTACACAAACGCGAAGTAGCCGTAATCGTACGGTACAAACGTCGTGTCGCTCCAGCCGTTTGGTAACACTGTGTTGGCCGTATCCACATTGTGCTCGGCAAGCAGACCGGTTTTCTTCGCTTCTGCCATCAGATTGTTATCCAAACCTAATACGATGTCCGCTTTGCTATTACCGCCTTCAAGACGAAGACGATTCAGAATCGACACACCATCGTCCAACGCTACGAAGTTAACGTCACAGCCACATTTTGCTTCAAAAGCTTGCTCGATTTTAGGACCCGGCCCCCAATCTGCGGCAAAAGAGTCGTAGGTATAGATGGTTAATGTGTTTTCAGCGGCAAACGCTGAAGTAGAGGTGATTGCAGCTAGGGCAATCAGATTTAGAGTGGGTTTCACTGCTCGCTCTCCATGAGTATTTCAGAGAAATAAGTTGAGCGGCACAGGGTTTGAGGCGGCTATTAAGGACTTCCAATATCCAGACTCAATTCCTACGCCAGCATTATCTGGTTCAGGTAATACGGGTCCCTAGTTAAACACTTAGGTCTCAGCGCCCCAATGCATTGATTGACTCAATGCTAAATGGGTTTGCTCCCCGATGAGTTGGATGGATTGTAAAGGTATTTGAGTGGTTACACAATCAGCTCACGAGCGCTGGTCATAACCCCAACGAGGCACCAAACCTTGCTCAATACCTAAGTGGTCAAGAATTCTCGCCACCATAAAATCCACTAAGTCTTCAATACTCTTTGGCTGATGATAGAAGCCTGGAGCTGCTGGCATGATGGTGACGCCCATTTGCGACAGTTTGTGCATGTTCTCCAGATGTAGCGTTGAAAATGGTGTTTCGCGAACCACGAGCAACAGCTGCCCGCGCTCTTTCATTACCACATCAGCGGCCCGCTCGATCAAGTTATCTGACATACCATGCGCAATCGCTGCAACGCTTCCCGCAGAACATGGGCAAACCACCATTTGCTTTGGTGCAGCAGAACCAGACGCAACCGGTGAGAACCAGTCATCTTTACCGCAAACGGTGATGTTATCGGGATTGCAGTTCAGGTGCTCTACCAATGCTTGCTGCGCTGCTTCTGGACCACTTGGCAGCTTAAGATTATGCTCGGTTGCCATCACAACACGAGCTGCCGAAGAAATCAGAACGTAGACATGATAATCCGCCGCAACCAAGCATTCTAAAAGACGAAGGCCGTAGGGAGCACCAGAAGCCCCCGTTAATGCCAACGTGATGGCTTTTTTGTGAGAGGGTTGTGTTTTGTTTTGCATATCAATCAGGCTTTTTGTTTTAACTGCTCAAGAAGTTTTCCGTGAATACCACCGAAGCCACCATTACTCATGACTAGAATTTGGTCACCTGCTCGCGCACGTTCGACGATCTTGGCTACAAAGTTATCTATATCCGCATCGACAAACGCTGGCTGTTTGCATTGGTCGGCAATGTCTTGCACAGACCACTCGATATTATCTGGCTGGAACAAGAAGACTTCATCTGCACTGTGTAGTGACTCTGCAAGTGTGTTTTTGTGTACGCCACGCTTCATGGTGGCAGAACGCGGCTCTAACACAGCTAGGATGCGTTTTTCACCTACCTTGTTACGCAAACCACCGACAGTAAGTTCAATTGCCGTTGGGTGATGCGCAAAATCATCGTAAACCGTCACACCTTGTTCTTCACCTTTCAGCTCTAAACGGCGCTTGGTATTGATGAAACGCCCTAATGCTTGGCAAGCAAGATCCGGAGTGACTCCAACATGTCGTGCAGCAGCGATTGCCATCAGCGCATTATCCACATTGTGGTCACCCACCAAATTCCATTCGACGGTACCAACCTTCTCGCCTTGCAACGCAACGTCAAATTTTGAGCCATCAAGCACTAATTTGTGCGCTTGCCAGCCACCATTCTCACCAGAGAACTGTTTTTCAGTCCAGCAGCCACGCTCTAATACATCCGCTAACGCCTGATCTTTTCTCGGCGCTAAGATCAATCCATTGCCCGGTACAGTTCGCACTAAATGATGGAATTGGCGCTTGATCGCTTCTAGATCATCGAAGATATCAGCATGATCAAACTCAAGATTGTTCATGATTAAAGTGCGAGGATGGTAATGCACAAACTTAGAACGCTTATCGAAAAAAGCACTGTCATATTCGTCCGCTTCAACGACAAAAAACATACTTTCACCCAAACGAGCAGACACTCCGAAGTTACCGAGTACCCCACCGACTAAGAAACCCGGTTGATAACCACAATCTTCAAGTATCCAAGCAAGCATGCTCGACGTGGTCGTTTTCCCATGTGTACCCGATACCGCCAATACCCAACGATCATGCAGCAAAAACTCGTTGAGCCACTGCGGGCCAGAGGTGTAACGCATGTTAGTGTTGAGCACATGCTCGACACAAGGGTTGCCACGGCTCATCGCATTACCAATCACCACAAGATCTGGTTGAGGGTCGAGTTGAGACGGGTCAAAGCCTTCAATAATTTCAATACCTTGAGACTCAAGCAGTGTGCTCATTGGCGGATAAACGTTGGCATCAGAACCAGTGACTTTATGTCCTAATTGGCGCGCTAGAATCGCTGCGCCGCCCATAAATGTGCCACAGATACCCAAGATATGAATGTGCATAAACTAAACCTTGTAATGCGTTTTTTAATGCTTTCATTATCGCGATTACCGCCTGAAAAGCGAGTGACTTTAGCCTTCTTCTTGCAGTCCCTTTCACAAATATGACAAGGTTGAACACAGACTGTACAACCTCTTGCTTACTGATGAATCCCTCAAACAAGTCTACAAATAAATTGAGATCTCAAACAGTTACTTCATTACCATTAAAAAGATCTGCGACTTAAACTTACATCCAGCGCAATCGTTTAACATCCATAAAGAGATGCTCACTTGCGCACTACCCCCAATGAAATGAAAATGTAAGGATTAACCATGTCAGGACTGCGCACCCTAGGCGAGTTCATTGTCGAAAAACAAGCGGATTTCCCCCACGCTAGCGGTGATCTATCATCCCTTTTAGCCTCCATTCGTTTAGCTGCAAAAATCGTTAACCGCGAAATCAACGCAGCGGGTCTCGGTGATATCACTGGTGCTGTAGGCACGGAAAATGTCCAAGGTGAAGATCAGCAAAAGCTCGATGTTTACGCGAACGATAAGTTCAAAGCCGCGCTTGAAGCTCGTGATCAAGTGTGTGGCGTTGCCAGTGAAGAAGAAGACGAAGCAGTTGCGTTCAATAAAGAACTCAACCAAAACGCCAAATATGTAGTACTGATGGACCCACTTGATGGTTCTTCTAACATCGATGTGAACGTCTCTGTTGGTACTATCTTCTCGATTTACCGTCGTGTTTCTCCAATCGGTACTCCACCAACTGAAGAAGATTTCCTACAACCTGGTCACAAGCAAGTGGCTGCGGGCTACGTGATTTACGGCTCCTCCACCATGTTGGTATACACAACTGGTAACGGCGTAAACGGCTTTACTTACGACCCATCTATCGGCAGCTTCTGTCTTTCTCATGAAAACATGATGATTCCTGATGATGGTAAGATCTACTCCATCAACGAAGGTAATTACATTCGTTTCCCTCAAGGGGTGAAGAAGTACATCAAGTACTGCCAAGAAAACGTGCCAGAAGACGGTCGCCCATACACTTCTCGCTACATTGGCTCGCTGGTTGCTGATTTCCACCGCAACCTACTGAAAGGTGGTATCTACCTTTACCCAAGCACACAAAGCCACCCACAAGGCAAGCTACGCCTGCTTTACGAATGTAACCCTATGGCATTCCTCATTGAGCAAGCTGGCGGCATTGCATCGGACGGCGTGAATCGCATTATGGACATCAAGCCTACTGAGTTGCACCAGCGTGTACCTTTCTTTGTGGGTTCGAAGAACATGGTTCGCAAAGTTGAAGAGTTCCTTGAACTGCACCGCGACGAAGAATAATTTCAGACCTTTGTCCAACGCGGCAGGTGTTTACCTGCCGCGTTTTTGTCGCTAAAGTGAAACGCGAATTTATCATCAGATGAAGCCGCTTTTGTGTGACTCATCGTTAATGAAAAGGAATATTCTAATGAGCTTAAACCATGTACCAGCAGGCAAGTCGCTGCCTGAAGATATCTATGTCGTGATCGAAATTCCTGCAAATGCAGATCCAATCAAGTACGAAGTAGATAAAGACTCTGGTGCTGTATTTGTCGACCGTTTCATGTCTGCACCAATGTTCTACCCATGCAACTATGGCTACGTGAACAATACCCTGTCTCTTGATGGCGACCCAGTCGACGTATTGGTACCAACACCATACCCACTCATGCCAGGTTCAGTCATTCGCTGCCGTCCTGTTGGCGTTTTGAAGATGACAGATGAATCGGGTGAAGATGCAAAAGTGTTTGCGGTTCCCCACTCAAAAATCTCGAAAGAGTACGAGCACATCCAAGATGTGGACGATATCCCAGAACTACTGAAAGCGCAGATCACGCAATTCTTTGAGCGTTACAAAGAGCTTGAAGCAGGCAAATGGGTGAAAGTGGATGGTTGGGCAGATGTTGCTGCCGCCAAAGCTGAAATCCTAGAATCTTACGAGCGAGCTCAGAAAAAATAAGCATCACTGCTGATACAAAATTAAAAAGAGCTGCTCTAGGGCAGCTCTTTTGCTTTCATCTTACCTGTGTCAACTAGATAGGTGCGCCTGCTGAAGACATTCGTCCAGCGTCGTAGTCATGTTGAAAGAAGGGGTCAACATCATCACAAATGCCAAAATACGGCCGCCCGATAACACCGAGCATATAAGCACTTTGCTCACAATACTCTTGTTTGCCTTGCTGGTAACCCGCTTGATAAGCCATTATCAGTTCTGGCGTCGCATGGTTAACATCATCCAGCTTCGCAATTCGCTCCTCAGATAACTCCCGTAATCCATCTAAAGCTGACTGCTTACCAAACACTTGCCAATCGGTCACATTATTCGAAGTCGGTAGTGTTGTTTGTGCGCATGCAGCAAGAAGCAACGCCATTACTCCAATTACGAATGCTTTCATCGTGACTCCTTAGTGTTTAGCTCGTTGCTATTGATAATGTCAGTATAGCTCACACCTTTTGACACCAATCGCCGGAAGCGATTTCTTCGGTTAATTGCTCAGTATCTTGATATAAGTAGATCCAAGCTTGGCCAAACGGCGTAACGATGCTCTCTCGGCGATATTCCACTGGCACATCTTCCAACTTATCTAGCTCGGATAAGGTTTCATCATCAATCAGATACACTTCACCTTGAATCGAGCGTTGCCCATCAGACAACGCTGGATAAGGGCCTAAGTCATACATTGCAAATTGAGCATCCGTTTCATGTAAACCAAGAAACTGCGCCGAGCGCAAATACTGATGGTTGTACTCTCCCTTGCGTAACGTGCCGTAGACAAAAATCAAATGCTGCATAACCACTCCTTAGTCATGACTGTGTATGCTTAGGTTAAAGCACTTTAATCGAACTCAAACTGATAGAGTAGGTCAACGGCGCTATCTACACCAGATACCGCTTCTAAATACAAGTCTTGCATCAATCGGTAACGCACAGTGAACTCACCTAGGGAGTTAAAGATGCCGACACCATATTTCACCTGCAAACCTGGCAGAATATAACCACTCACCGTCACTTGCGAGTCATCGCCCGACCCAGCAGTGTCCAGCTGTAAATCCTGTACGCCAAAGGCTTCACCGATTTCACCAACCACACGACCACTCTTCGCCAAGCTTAAACCAATTAAGGTAGTTGTCATTGCATTACCACCGGCTTCACCATCAATATCTTGACCACGAAGTAGATAAGAAAGTGCATTGGCTTGGTTCATCGCGGGCTCTGAGAAAATTTCTATACTCGGATCAGATGCTGGGCCTGACACTTGTACCCCCGCAATGACATCATCTTGGGTATTGTCTGGATTACGAATCGCTTTGATAGACAAGTAAGGTTGATCTGGTGGACCATTCATCAGAATCTTACCTTCTTTAATCAATAAGTCCTGACCAAACGAACGATAAGAACCGTCGACAACATTCACTTCACCAACGATGAAAGGACCTTTGTCTTTTTGTGTCACGTTTAGGTTCCCTTTCAACCCACCTTTTAAACCAAAAGCGGCAAGTTGGAAGTCATCACCAATTTTAATGTTGATGTTCGTTTCCACATCAAACGGCATCGCAGCCACATCGTCCACTGGCTGCAAGTTTTTATCGAGAATAACGGTATCACTCGATACGCCTACCGCACTTGGTGGAAGCTCTTCGACGACAATTCTGCCCCATGGCAAATTAATATCACCCTCAATTTTCGCAAGCTGAGGGGTCACATCTATTGTCATGTCAGGCTCCACTTTGATTTTTACCATTGGAGGCAAATCAACATTGAGCTCTTTAGCAAATACACGCGCTTTAGTGCGCCAGTTCTGTAAGTCCTGCCAGTCGGCATCACCGGTAACGTTCAACTCACCATCCGGGGTTAAAATTCCGGCATCCAAGTCCGCTTGATGGCCTTTAAAGTTGATGACGACCTGCCCTGAGTTTATATCTATCGGTGTGACTTCACCCTGTAGCTTCATTTGGTCAATCAAGAACTGACCGTTCACCTTCGGATGCATAACGTCACCTGATATCGCTAGGTCAGTATTCATGTTTGCTTTAAACAAGCTGTACTCACCAATCAACGGTGCCAAGAAGTCCAAGTGGAACGTAGAGAGTGAAACCTTACCATCAATAGTGGGCTTTTCAGACGAGACATTCAGTAAAGAAACCTTACCAGACAAGTCACCGTTATCTTTCACATCAAATAGCCACTCGGCATCAAGCTTGTCTTTCGCTAATGCTGCTTTAAAGTTGAAGCTTTCCCAACCGACTTTAATTGGCTGTTCAAACGCTTGTTCAACTTGGCCTTTTGGCATATTGAGACTTAAGGTTACTTCAGGCTTTTTCTCTGGTGCCCATTTAGCAAAAGCCTGTGCATTAACCGAGCCTTGCAGCTTGGTTTCTGGCGGCAGGAATTGTTTGATTTGGTCAAAATCAAAATCATTGATGGCTAACTTCGCCTGGCCACTCTTACCGACACTAATGTCTTCGGTTAGACATACGCTCGACTCCGCTTGCAACCAACAATGCGCTTGAACGTTCGCGATCTGTTTGTCGATATTGACCTTCACCGCGGTCGATTTTTGCAACGCCCACGGGCCTTGTTGCGAGCTCAGCGTCAAGCGGCGCAGCGCCCCATCCCAAATCATTTCTGGTTTCTGCTGGAATGTCCCTTCAATTTCTAAACTGGTCGACACCAGGTCAGACACTACATCGAGCGTCAGTTGATGCAGTTTTTCATCCCCAGAGACTTCAAGGTCAGCACTATCAACTTTTATGTCGTCATAGGTAATGTTGTTCGCAATAAGGCTTATGTTCGCTTTTGGTGCTGGCAGAGGCTTCACATCACCCTTTAAGGTGATCGTTTCTACGTTCGCCTGTTGCTGCCAGTTTATCTGATTTAAAGCGAGATCAAGATTGATGTCTGGTTCTTTCAAGCTACCACGTAGTGCGACTTTACCTTGCATTTTACCTGCAAGATCCGGAACACTTTTCGCAAAATCAGGGAAGTTAACCTCAACATCCATCAGAATTTGCTTATCGATCTTACCCTTTGCACTGAGTTGGTTTGGACCATGAGAAAGCGCTAAACCCTGAGTGGTAAGTTGGATGTCTTCGCCTTTGCCGTTTTTATCAGACGCTTCAAGTTGCCCTTCAACATTCAGCGGATACCCTCGCAAAATGCCGTCAATGTCTAACTTAGGCAAACTGACTTGCCAACCGCCTTGTTCTGTTAACGACCCCGAAGTCGAAAGGTTACCGCTGATATCCCCTTCAGCTTCTTTCCATTGTAAACCTGGTTGAATGTTTTTCAGGTTCAAGTCAGCTTGCCAGTTGATTGGCGCGGCCCAATTGGCCATGACTTTCCCAGAGAGTTCGCCCCCTAAGGTTTTCACTACAAGGCTTTCGAGGTCAATTTGCTCTAGCGTACCTTTGCCGTTTAGTGCGACATCAACGGCGGGAATATCTTTGCCCGAAGCTTTGGTTTCTAATGCGACTTCGTAGCCATCAAGTGAGCCTTTTGCCGCCAAGCTTGGTACAGAAACCTGGTAATCGCTTTGTCCAAATAGCGGCCATTGCGCCTGTACATTTTTAATCGCGACATCAAACGGCAACTGTGTTTTAAGCGGTTGAATATCACCTTTGATCTCCGCTTGTACAAGCTCAGAAAGCGTAGCATTTAGTGACAAATCACCAACCGAACCCGAGACCGAAAGCGACAGTTTTTGTCCCTTCGCATCCGCTTGCTTCACTAACGCGTCCAATTGCGCTTTGATAGGGTAATCAGAAGAAAGCGTCACTTGTGTGCTCAACTTGCCTTCCACTTCTGGCATGTCGAGCTCTAACGTTTTGACATCAACACGTTCACCGCCTGCTCTTGCAACCAAACCAAGATGATTGACGATCACTGGCGTTTCACCCGCCAGTTTGAAATTGTGAATATCAAGACGACGCGCTTCAACCGTCAGTGGAATCCATACTTCGGGTAACACAATATCTTGCGGCGTAACGTCAGTTTCTTTCGGCTCCTCGGCAGCCGCTTCAGGTTCAGCCTCACTTGGTGCTAAAGCCACATTAATGTCTTTCAACGCGGTAGGTGCGATCACCAAACGATCACCCTGCATCGACAAAGCGGTCGAGAATGTTTGCCAATCAATTTGATTGCCCAGCACATTGACATTGATGTCATTAAAGCTGACTTTATTAACAAAAATTGGCACTGGCGTACTGATAGAACGCAGTGGTGGTGTTTCCTCTTGCTCCTCGCTTGCTGGCGGTAGCTCTGGCATCTTAAAGTCAAGCCCCTGCAGTCTTAACTCATCGACACAGACCTTAGGGTCAAAGAAACAGCGGAAGTTCACTGCCAAAGCTAAACGCTCGACTTTGGCGTCGATATTCAAAGACTCATCGACAAAACTGACGTTATGCAGTTCGAAGCGAGGAAACAATGAACCCTGCACTTTTTCAATCTGCAATTGTGGTAATGCTTTTTCAGCTCCCCACAAGGCAAATTTGAGGCCTGGGTGGGTAAACAAAACTGTCGCGACAATAATGATGAGCAACAGCAATAGACCAATCAAACTGAGCGACAGCCATTTGGTCCACTTAAACATCATTTTGATCATAGCTCAGGCCCCAATGAGAAGTGGATACGAAACTCTCGTTCTGGTTTTGCATCCAACCCCCATGCAAAATCAAAACTAACAGGGCCCACCGGAGACGCCCAGCGGATACCAACACCAGCACCTGATTTCCAATCTGGTGTTTCATTAAACGCATCACCAATATCGTAAAACGTTGCAGCCCACCAGTTTCCATAAACACGATATTGATATTCTAATGTACTGCTAACAATGTATTTACCACCCGTCAAAGCACCACTCTCATCCACAGGTGAAATAGATTCATAGCCGTAACCACGAATATTATTGTCACCACCAGCGAAGAAACGCAGCGACGGTGATAGTTTTTCAAGTTCATCGGTAATATTCGCACCACCTTCTAAGCGGAACAAACCACGATGATTCTCTCCAATACCACGAATCCAAGATGTCGAGCCAATTAAGCGGAGCACTCTAGTTTCAGAAAGCATAGCGGTATCACCATACTCAATAGTGATGCTTTGCTTGTCTCCCCACATTGGCATATTGCCCCCTCGAACCCTAGTCCGAGAAAATGTCGCACCTGGAAGTACGAAGTTGAATTCATCATCTTGTAAACCTTGCGTAAAGCTCTCGTACAAATGACGAACATAAACGGTATTATGCCAACCACCGTCTGCTAACCAATGACGCTCCACTGCAAGGTTAGACTCGATACTCTGCGTGTCACGGTTGTCTAGGTTTTTAAGCCCATATTGAACTTGATAATAATCGTTAGCGACATCTTCTAAAGGAATTTTGTAAGAAGCAGTCACGGTTTGCTCTGGCTTAGATAGGGATAAAGCAGTGTTGAAACTGTGTCCTCGGGAGCTCACCCAAGGTTTCTTCCACTTCAACGTTCCTCGAACGCCAACATCCGTTGAGTAACCAATACCCGTCTCGATCTGATTCTTCGAAGCAGGAGATAAAGACACTTTAATTGGCAAGTCTCGGCCATCATCAAGCCTATCCAATTCAGGCTCAACAAAAACTGAGGAAAACCACTCCGTATTTGATAGCTTCTGGTTAAACTCGCCCAGCTTCGAAACGTTGTATGGGTCCCCTTCTTTAAAAGGTTGTAGTGATGCGACACGGTCTTCCCAGATGTGGTTGCCAATAAAAGAAACGTCGCCAAAATTGAAACGTATTCCACTGCTGTAGTGCAAACGGACATTAGCTTCGTTCAGATCAGGGATAACCTCTAATCGACTTAGCGTAAACTCACCATTGAAGTAACCACGCTGAAGCGCCAAGTTACGAATGCCTGACTTAAGGCTGTCGTATTGGCCTTGATTCAAAACTTGACCAACTTTGAGCGGAGAGCGCTCAATAAGTTTTGCAAACTCTTCATCGTCCTTGGCCTCTCCAGTGATGACCACATCCATGACTTTCACTTTCACTGGCAAGCCCGGCTTGATGAGCACAATTAACTCATCATTCGCTTCAGGAATAGAGTATGAAATTTTTGCATGATAATACCCAAGCGCGTTAAGCGCTTCAGTGATACTTTGATCTAATCTCGCTTGAAAACGCAGAGAAGTGGAGTAATCCTTCTCTGGAATAGATGATAGATACGCACTGACATTCTCTTCTAAAGCGCCATCAATGCCTTTCAAAGTCAAAGAAACATCGGCATAGGCACCATGAGAAAAGGCAAACAGGCCAACAATGGTGGGGAGAGCTTTTTTTATCATGCTTTTATGGCTGAATGAGGTTAAGTAAACGTAAATAATGATAACGCCAATTAGATTCTAAGTCTGTAATATTAATAGGTTTAACGCGGTCTATGTCATCACAGCATCAGATACAGACGAAATGAAAAAGTTCGCAAATTTAAGACACGTATTGAAGGACAAATACCATGCTCAACAAACAAACATTGATCAGTATAGAAGATGCCTTGCCAGGTAGAGATCAACCAATGCAGATTGACGATCATCATTTTGTAAATAAATCTAACCTAAAGGCGCCTCTTGCGTCACACCAACAGCAGATTTTGCTCGGAATGGGCTGTTTTTGGGGCGCTGAGCGCGTATTTTGGCAACTCGACGGCGTTGTATCTACTTCGGTCGGTTACGCTGGGGGGTACACACCCAATCCCACGTATGAAGAGGTCTGTACAGGTAAAACGGGTCATACAGAAGTCGTACGAGTCGTTTTCGATGAACGCGTCATCTCATTAGAAAAGCTACTGGCTGTTTTTTGGGAAAAACACGACCCAACTCAGGGAATGCGTCAAGGTAACGACTTAGGTACTCAATATCGTTCTGCAATTTACACTTATTCGACGGAGCAGCTCGAGAGCGCAGAGAAATCGAAACTCTTGTATCAGCAAGCACTGCAAGAAGAGCAACGCGCGAACATCACCACCGAAATACAACCAGCAGGTCCGTATTACTTTGCGGAAACCTACCACCAGCAATATTTGGCGAAAAACCCTGATGGTTACTGTGGCATCGGAGGAACGGGAGTTTGCTTCCCACCAAGCCTCCAAGGATAAACCTAACTAGCAACAAAAAGAGCGACCGATATGGTCGCTCTTTTCTAAATCTAAGTGGGTACCAAGCTAACTAAGCCGATAATGATGCTATCACTTGGTTGACTTCTTTAAAGATGGTGAGCCTTTTATGATCGTTGACGTCAGGTAGTAACACTTTGCCATTGTCGAACTGAAAACAGCCAACCCCAACAATAAAAAACTGACCTTTGAACAACGTTTTAACAAAACGGGCCACTTGTAATGGTCGATATACAGCAAACTCACGTAGCATAACTCACCTCAATTCCTTTGAGAAAACACGGATTGCTTATTTTTCCTCTGCAATCTTAATGCGCAATTTGCGACGGAACTCATTTTAGCAAATTCTAAATATAACGCAAGATTACACCACTCCATACGTTAAATAAATGTTATAAACGGTCCTACAAATTTCTAAGATCTGGATATATACTGGAAGCTTCCAAACCTCGTACGGAATATAACAATATGAAAACTAAGACTCTCCTACCTCTACTACTGGCCTTAACGCCAAGCTTGACCTTTGCACACAACTTGTCAGTAGGAAAAAGCGTTCCTCCTGTCAATGTTGCCGCTTACGGCGAGATTGTTTTACAAGGCGAAGGCGTTGCATACCAACCCTGGGCAACTCAACATATGCAAGGCAAAGTTCGTGTTATTCAAGCCATCGCAGGCCGTAGCAGTTCAAAAGAGATGAATGCCCCTTTAATGTCGGCAATAACAGCGGCAAATTTTCCACAAGAAAGCTACCAGACGACGACTATCATCAACCAAGATGATGCAATTTGGGGGACAGGCTCTTTCGTGAAGTCTTCAGCTCAAGACAGCAAAAAAGAGTTTCCTTGGTCATCCATGGTTCTTGATGAAAATGGCGTAGTTGCTAATACTTGGGACCTGAAAGAAGAAAGCTCGGCCATTATTGTTCAAGACAAAACGGGCAAAGTTCTGTTTGTCAAAGAGGGCGCACTTGAGCAAGATGAGATAACAAAAGTCATTGAGCTTATTAAACAGAACATCTAGCTTCATTGAATGGCTCCTTGTTCCTGTTGTAAGGAGCTATATGAATTTGATTAGAAGCATGGGCAGTGATAACTCTGCTCTTTATAAGTGCGACACTTCCATCAGAGAGTATTACCAATATTTTTCGGCACGTATGTGTTGAGTTAAATTTTTCTGCTAGCCAACAAAAGAGTGAACTTTTATTCATTATGGGTGTTATATTATAACAGTCGGTAAGAGGAGCTCAGATGTACCACCACCAGCAAAAAACACTAAGATATTGGTATCGCACTGCTTTATTTTTCAGTGTTGCGTTGCTGATCGCTTGGAACTTTGCGGTTGTACTCCATCAAGTCGATCTGACGCCCGACCATCATACCCATCATCATTGCCAATTATTTTCTGGGGTTCAGCACGGTATAGCAAAGGTACAACCAACCCTCTCTACACCGACTTTTACGCGCGCCCAGCATCATCATGTTTTTTTGCATCTCGTGTACGGCGAAGAAATTCTTGGCGCTGCTCGTGCCCCTCCTTATTTTGCTTAATTTCCAAACTATTCCACACTCAAAATTATTGAGTTCATTTCCGCACCTAGTGTGTCAGGGAACAATAACTTAGTGAAACTCGAATCTGAGCAATACCGCCTTTGGTTAATGCCAGTAAAATTAGGAAAAATACAATGTCATCAAAACACGTTTTAGCCCTTGCTATTGGCCTCACTTTATCGACAGCAGCGAATGCAAACGAATACCGCCAGCATGGTGCTCATGTGCATGGTCACGTCGAGTTTAATATCGCCCAAGATGGCAAAGATCTGTTAGTAGAGATCACAGCTCCTGGAGCTGATGTTGTGGGTTTCGAACATGCTCCAAAAAACGCGCAACAAGAGCAAGCGCTTAAACAAGCCGTCGCTACACTCGAAGACAGCAACGCATTGTTCGCTATTAACTCACAAGCTGATTGTAATGTTGAAGAAGCTTACGTGAGCCACAACCTAAGCGAAACTCATGAGGAACATGATCATAGTGAGCACGACCATGATGACCATGCACATCACGATCATGAAGGGCACGAACACCATGATCATAATGAACATCATGATAAACATGACCACCATGACGATCATGATGAGGCGCACGATCATGGCGGTCACGGTGAATTTTCGGTGCAATATCGCTTCAGTTGCGAACAAGTTAATCAGCTTAGCCAAATCCAAACCGATTGGTTTAACCAGTTCCCAACTACAGAGTCCATCAGCGTCAATATATTCACTGATACCATGCAATCAGCAATTAAATTAAGCAAAGATAACACCCAAATCGTAATCAAATAACACGAGTGGCGTGTAAGTACCTACTTACACGCCAAAGCTTTGGTGATTTAATATGACTGAAACCACACCAAATGTTGTCGAGCTAGAGGATGCCCAATTTTTCTGGCCCGGTTCAATCAACGCAACCATCCACATCCCTAAATTACACATTACACAAGGCGAGCATGTGTTTATCAAAGGTCCAAGTGGCTGCGGTAAATCGACCTTGCTCGCTTTGTTGACGGGGATTAACACATTAACTTCAGGCTCTCTATCTGTACTCGATACTGACCTTGCTAGTTTAAGTGCCAGTCAGAGAGACCGCTTTCGCGCCAATCATATTGGCTACATCTTTCAACAGTTCAATTTATTGCCGTACCTTAACGTACTTGAAAACGTATTATTGCCATGTCAGTTCAGTAAAATACGACGTGACCGTGCCCATTTAGGTGCCTCATCTCAAACGTTAAATGAACAGGCTCAGGCCCTACTAGAACGACTGCACCTGCCAAACGAGCTTCATACACGCCCTGTCTCTGAATTGAGTATTGGTCAACAACAACGTGTGGCTGCGGCTCGAGCTCTGATAGGACATCCAGAGTTAGTGATCGCTGACGAACCAACCTCAGCTTTAGACTATGACAATCGTAAAGCATTTATTGAGCTCCTTATGGAGCAAGCGAATCAAGCCAATGCCACACTGGTATTCGTTAGCCACGACCCAACACTCGAACCCTTATTCGATCGCACGCTCAATCTACCCGACATTAATCAAGTATCTAGCCTAGGAGCCATATCATGAGTGCTGTTGTAAAGCTCGCCTGGAAAAGCTTGATGAACCGCAAAGCGACGGCAATTCTAACCATCATGACCGTTGCGATTTCAGTGGTACTCCTCTTGGGCGTCGAGCGTATCCGAACTCAAGCCAAGGATAGCTTCGCTAATACAATTTCAGGCACTGACCTCATTATTGGTGGACGCTCTGGGCAAGTGAACCTATTGCTCTATTCTGTGTTTCGTATTGGTAATGCGACCAACAACATCGATTGGAAAAGCTACCAAGAGTTTGCCAATCATCGTTCAGTCGATTGGGCTATTCCAATCTCGCTTGGCGACTCGCATAAAGGCTTCCGAGTTATGGGAACCAATCACAGTTACTTTGAGCATTACAAGTTTGGAAGTAAGCAACCACTAACATTTAGCAAGGGTAGAGAATTCCATGGTTTATTTGAAACCGTGCTAGGTTCTGATGTCGCTAAACAACTTGGTTATGATATCGGTAGCGAAATCATCATTGCCCACGGCATTAGCGACGTTGGCTTTAGCCGTCATGACAATCTGCCATTTAAAGTTGTCGGTATCCTTGCACCTACAGGAACACCAGTCGACAAAACTGTCCATGTATCATTGGAAGCCATCGAAGCCATTCACGTCGGATGGGAAAGTGGTGCGCGTTTGGGCCCGACACCCAAGGCACAAGATCTCAAAAACAGAGACTTTCAGCCCAAACAAATTACCGCTATGCTCGTTGGTTTGAAATCTCGTATTCAAACTTTCGCCCTGCAAAGACAAATTAACACCTACCCCAAAGAGCCGCTCAGCGCCATTATGCCCGGCGTTGCGTTGCATGAGTTATGGGGAATGATGTCGGTTGCAGAGCAAGCCCTAATGGCAGTATCTGGTTTTGTCGTGATCGCAGGGTTGTTAGGTATGTTAAGCAGTCTATTAACTAGCCTACAGGAACGCCGCCGTGAAATGGCGATTTTGCGTGCCATGGGAGCAAGGCCTCGTCATGTTTTCTCACTCTTAATTAGTGAAGCCAGCTTGCTTACTGCTGCTGGTATTATTACTGGCGTTACTGGGCTGTATGCCATTCTTGCTATCGCGCAGCCGATCATCCAACAGCACTATGGAATACATCTCACCTTAAGCATCTTATCTACTTATGAGTGGATGCTATTAGGTTTCGTACAATGCGCTGGTATTGTGATTGGTTTCATTCCCGCACTCCGCGCCTACCGACAGTCACTGAGTGACGGAATGACAATAAGGATTTAATAAAATGTGGAAAAAAATACTCGCAAGTTGCTTGCTGGTCGTCGCATTCACAGCGCCTGTTATGGCCAGCGAAGAACCATTGAAGCTTGACTGGATTGACCTTGTTCCAGAAAAAGAGCGTAAATTGTTCGACAGTATAGGCATGCCTGCATCTGATCACAGTGGTGGCGCAGCCCAGCAGTCCAAGATTGGTAACGTTCGACCAGAACTGAACGGAAGCCAAGTTAAAATTCCAGGGTTTGTTATCCCACTTGAAGGTGATGCCGATACCGTCACCGAGTTTTTATTAGTGCCATACTTTGGAGCTTGTATTCACGTGCCACCACCGCCTCCAAACCAGATCATTTACGTGAAGTTTCCGAAAGGCGCGCCTGTTCAAGAGTTGTGGGATGTTATATATGTGGTTGGAACGTTGAAAACCGAGACGATAAACCACGAACTAGCAGAAACGGCTTACGTTATTGAGGGATCAGAAATAGAAGCCTACGACGATATGTAATTTAAGTCGTCGATAAGCCTCGCTACACCTAAGGCGTCACACTGGCGCCTTTTTAGCTTTGTGCTACACGATATAACGAGATAAATACGCTAATACGCCCACATAAATAACCAAAAGAAACGCTATCGACAGGTGCTTTTTGAGTTTACCTGCTTCTGAGAACTTCATAGCCCCTCCAAAATAACGATAACAATTTTAACAACTCATTATCATTTTGAATAGCCCTATTCGTTCAAAAACTGAGAACTCCTGTCTGGTCGCTTGGTCAGATAAGGTGTAAATTTAAACGTGCGAACCGCGCAGTTCTTGGTAGGAAAACGAATGGCAGACCCGACAAAGCAACCTGTTGTCATCGAACATCAGTCAGACACAAAAAAAAATACGCAACAAGAAAAGAAACAAGGCTACATAAAAGACAGTGCTAGTAAGGTAAAAACCATTGCCCAAATACACGGTCTTGACGCCTTACTGCAAACCGGCCCGCCAGCCAAATCTGCGTTTGAAAGAGCCCAATTGCGAGAGCAAAGACGCCAAGAACAGCGACAAAAAAACTTAGAACAGATTTTAAAATTAGCGCACAGTTCATGCCGAGATGAGACAGCGGGAGAGCCGGACCAAGATTGGTTGCATCGATTTTTTGAGATGGCTCAAGACATCCATAACAGCGCGATGCAAAAGCTATGGGCTCAAGTGATGAAGCGTGAAGTGACCAATCCGGGTTCAACATCCATGAAAGCGTTGAAAACCCTCAAGGATATGTCACCAAAGGAAGCACAAACTCTGCAAAGAGCCGCCTCTTTAGCGTGCAGTTTTGGAGGGGATCACAGCAGAAAACTGCTGATTGGTTACAAAGCGCAAGGAGGCATATTTAGCTTCGGCAAGCGAGACGTCGCCAACAGCCTAAATATGGGAAGTTTTCAACTGCCGTATTCAAGCTTGTTGCTCTTAATTGAATTAGGGCTGCTGCACAGTGCCGAACTTGAATCTGGCGAAATTAGTATCGAGACACCGTTGGTCCTCACCTACCAAGGTAAAAACTTGTCACTGAACGTAAACAGTAAAGGTGTCCGCCTTTTATATTACCGCTTCACACCCACAGGCAATGAGCTCTGCACCTTGCTCGGAAACAAACCACATGCCGAATACTACGAGCAAATGCTTGCACTGTTAAATCATAGATTTAGTGTCCATAGTGAAGCTAAAAGTACGGTTCATCATACCGTCTAGCCAGCTTGAGAAGCATTTGACTACCTATGAGCCAAATACTTCTCCAGCTGCTCAAAGAGCTTTAGGTCACCTATGATCTAAATGCTTTTTTATCGGATCACACCGCGTTGTTTAAGATCGATTAAGCACAAATCCACCAGCTCATCGACACTCTTTTCTCCCGCGGGCAAATCGATTTCAGGGTTCTCTGGCGCTTGATATTCCGAATCAATACCAGTGAAATTAGGAATCTCTCCCGCACGGGCTTTACGGTATAAACCCTTAGGATCTCGACCTTCGCAAACCTCTAGAGATGCATTGACATACACTTCGATAAACTCGCCTTCTGGCAATAAATCGCGCACTAACTTCCGCTCTGCACGATGCGGTGAAATAAACGCCGACAGAACAATTAAACCCGCATCTGCCATCAACTTCGCCAGTTCACCAATGCGACGAATGTTCTCGCGACGGTCCTGTTCAGAAAAACCTAAATCGCTACACAAACCATGTCGTACATTGTCACCATCCAATAAATAGGTGTGGTAACCCAATGCTGCAAGGCGATTTTCCAACGCCCCTGCTACGGTTGATTTACCCGCTCCAGATAAACCAGTGAACCACAATACGGCAGGTTTTTGCTTCTTTAATTCAGCACGAAACTGTTTATCAACCGAATGCTGGTGCCAAACAATGTTTTCATCTTTTACCGTCGTTTCGGCAGTCATAACGTATCCTTGTAAATATCGGAATTAAAACGGGAAAAAGACCGGGATCAAAGTAAGTACTAATACAGAGTACACAATCGAAATTGGCACTCCAATTCTCACGTAGTCGGTCAATTTGTAATTTCCTACGCTGTACACCAGCAGGTTAGTTTGGTAACCGTAGGGAGAGATAAAGCTCGCACTCGCGCCGAACAAAACCGCCATGATGAATGGCATCGGATCCACGCCATAACCCACCGCCATGCTATAGCCGATAGGAAAAGAAAGCGCAGCCGCGGCATTGTTTGTCACCAATTCAGTGAGTACCAATGTCATGATATAAGTCGCCACCAAGGCACCAAATACTCCCCAGCCATTAAACGCTTCAATAAACATCACTCCCATTCTTTCTGACAATCCAGAAGAGATCATCAGTTGAGCAATAGACAAAGCGGAACCGACAATCACGACGATATCAATCGGAAAACGGCGGCGCAGTTCTGAAATCTGCACAATACCAAACGCAATAAGCGCGATAAGGTACGCAGCTAGACCTTTAATAATCGGTACTAACTCTAATAGAGCGCATCCAATTACGGCTGTAAAGCCCAGTAATACAATAGAAGACTTATTAGTATCAAGCCGAGCGCTAGAGTCCAAGTCATGCACTAAAACAAACTCTTTACGATGAGCTCGGCGTTCAGACTCAAAACGCTTGCCTGGAACCAGAACTAACGTGTCCCCTGGCGCTAAGGTAATGCTACCCAAGCCACCTTCTAGGCGTTCGTGGCCTCGGCGAATCGCCACAACAACGGCATCGAATCGGTCGCGGAATCGGCTCTCTTTGAGGGTTTTGTAGCAAAACGTCGCCGACGAGCTCACCACAACTTCGATAAAGTTTTGCCCATTTAAGTGCTGCTGACCAAACAACTTGAGGCCCGGAATTTCTTGCAGGGTCGCGACGCTCTCAACATCGCCACAAAATAACAGGCGGTCTTTTGCATTGAGCACAAAATCCGGTCCCACAGAAGAAACAGTAACACCATCGCGCACCACTTCTGCAAGAAACAGTTTGCGCAGCGCACGTAAATTATTCTCGCTGATCGTACGCCCAACTAACGGTGAGCCTGGCTCAACGCGAGACTCAAGAAAGTAAGGTAAATCTTCTTGGTTTTGATCATCATAATTCGGTAGCAAGTAGCTGAGCGGGATAAGAATCAGCATCCCTCCCACCAGCACAGCCAAACCTATCATCGTGGGTGTAAAAAAGCTCAGGCTCGGTAAGCCTGCGTCTTCGACAAAGCTGTTGATGATTAAGTTAGTCGACGTACCAATCAAAGTTAACGTGCCACCAAAAATGGCGGCGTAAGACAAGGGAATAAGTAATTTCGAAGGTGCATGCTGCTGATTACGCTTAATCGCCCCAATCAATGAGACAACCACAGCGGTATTATTCGTAAATGAAGAAAGCAAGGCGGTCGACACACCGAGCTTAGCAATCACGCTGCCTAACTGGCCCTCAGAGATACTTCGGCTCACCCAACTGATCAGCAGTGTTTTTTCTAGAGCACAGGATGCAAGAATCAATAGAACCAGGGTTAACAATGAAGAGTTGGTAAAATTGGATGCGATAGTGGCTGAATCCATCATCCCAGCCATGAATGCAATAAAAGCGGCACCCGCAAAGACATAACTAGGCTTAATTTTCGTGACAAGCAAGCAAGTGATAATGCCAAGCAAAATCGCTAACACAAACCCTTGTTCCCACATAGCCTTTCCTTACCAAATAGCCCTAAAGAGCACAACAACGACTCATTTATCCATGAATCACCGACAAACGAGTAAACAGACAAAAATCAGCGCAAGCGAAAAGAACATCAGAATGCTCGGTTTTCTTGGGCTCCACCGAAGCACTCTGGTATTAGGAGAATACCTAACGACATTTCGCAATTCAGTTAGGTAGCGACGCCCCAAGTACAACAGCAAACAGAGCCTGAAATTATCGTACTTGGGTAAGCCAGTTACTTTTTCAGAAACTGGCTGACGTCTTTTGCTTCCCAGTGTGGGAAGTGTTTACGGACAAGCGCATTAAGCTCAACTTCAAACGCAGAGATGTCCGTCAAATCGCGCTCAACCACGGCGAGGCTCTCTTTAACCATGCCAGCACCAACCGTCACGTTTGTCAGACGATCGATAATGATAAAGCCACCGGTATCTGCACAGTCTTGATAATTGTCCAGCGCGACTGACTCATTAAGAGACCATTCACACAAACCAATACCATTCAATGGCAGCTCTGCCGAGCTATGAGTCGAGAGATTATTAATGTCATATTGATGACGAATCGCTTCAACATGACCTACGGTTTTCTTACCTGCGATTTTGATGTCATAGTCACGACCCGGTTGCAGGGGTTGCTCTGTCATCCACACCACATCGGCAAGCAAATGGTTTGTGGTTTCCACTTGAGCATTATCTAGAACAATCAAATCGCCACGGCTAATATCGATCTCATCGCTTAGCGTCAGAGTGACAGCTAATCCGGCACGAGCTTCTTCGATATCACCATCAAAGGTCACAATACGAGCCACAGTTGACGTTTTACCCGATGGCAATGCTTTAATGGCATCACCGACTTTGATCGAACCAGAAGAAATGGTCCCCGCAAAACCACGGAAATCGAGGTTAGGACGATTAACGTATTGCACAGGGAAGCGGAATTCACCCGCGCCTTTTTCTTGATCCACATCGACCGTTTCAAGAAGCTCAAGCAATGATGGGCCTTTAAACCAAGTCAGGTTTTGGCCTTTATCCACAACATTGTCCCCTTCAAGAGCTGAGATCGGGATGATTTGAATATCAATATCCCCAGTCAGATTCTCAGAGAACTTCAGATACTCATCGCGGATCTCTTCAAAGCGCTCTTGGGAGTAATCCACTAAGTCCATCTTGTTGATCGCCACAACAAAGTGCTTCAAACCCAACAGGTTGGAAATGAAAGAGTGACGACGAGTTTGATCGAGAATGCCCTTACGTGCATCAACCAGAATCACAGCTAAGTCACAAGTCGATGCACCTGTAGCCATGTTACGTGTGTACTGCTCGTGTCCAGGAGTATCTGCAATGATGAATTTACGTTTCTGCGTCGAGAAATAGCGGTAAGCCACATCAATCGTGATCCCCTGCTCGCGCTCAGCTTGTAAGCCATCGACCAACAACGCAAGGTCAGGTTTTTCACCCGTGGTGCCCACACGTTGGCTGTCTGAGTGCACTGCCGCTAGCTGATCTTCATAAATTTGTTTTGAGTCATGGAGTAAGCGACCGATTAATGTACTTTTACCGTCATCCACCGAGCCACAAGTCAAGAATCTAAGTAACGACTTGTACTGGTGTTGTGTTAAATAGCCTTCGATACCAAGCTCGGCTAATTGAGCTTCAACTGCACTGTTCATTATCTTTCCTTAGATCCTTTAGAAGTAACCTTGACGTTTCTTAAGCTCCATCGATCCTGACTGATCGTGGTCGATCGCTCGGCCTTGGCGCTCACTCGACGTTGCCACCAGCATCTCTTCAATAATGCCAGTTAAAGTGTTCGCTTCAGACTCGATGGCCCCGGTCAATGGATAACAACCAAGGGTACGGAAGCGCACACTCTTCTCTTCAATCACTTCACCCGGTTGAAGCTCCATACGATCATCATCAACCATGATCAGCATGCCATCGCGTTCAACAACTGGGCGTTTGTCCGCGAGATAAAGCGGCACGATCTCGATGTTTTCTAAATAGATGTATTGCCAGATATCAAGCTCAGTCCAGTTAGACAGCGGGAATACACGAATGCTCTCCCCCTTATTAACCTGACCGTTGTACGTCTTCCATAGCTCAGGACGTTGGTTTTTAGGGTCCCATGTATGGTTCTTATCGCGGAATGAATACACGCGCTCTTTCGCCCGTGATTTCTCTTCGTCGCGGCGCGCGCCACCAAAGGCCGCATCAAAACCGTACTTGTTCAGCGCTTGTTTTAAGCCTTGAGTCTTCATGATGTCAGTGTGCTTAGAAGAACCATGAACAAACGGGCTACAGCCCATGGCTAGACCTTCTGGATTCTTATGAACCAAAAGCTCAAAGCCGTATTTGGCCGCGGTACGATCACGAAATTCAATCATCTCGCGGAACTTCCAATCGGTGTCGACATGCAGCAATGGAAATGGAATCTTACCTGGGTAAAAAGCTTTACGCGCAAGGTGCAGCATCACTGATGAGTCTTTACCAATCGAATACATCATGACTGGGTTATCAAACTCAGCCGCAACTTCGCGGATAATATGGATACTCTCCGCTTCGAGTTGTTTAAGGTGAGTTAAACGTTGTTGGTCCATGTTTTGTATTTCCTTTTTAAGCTTGAAGGCGCATTACGTCTCTAATCTTTGGTCTGAAATTATATGGAGTTGGCAATAGCACTTTTGTTGAATTCAGTACTAGACAAAAACCAGTCTAACTTTTGAGACAGTCGCACTACCTCTCCGACAACAATCAAAGATGGCGATTGTGCTTCCTTCGATAAATCAGAGAGTTGGGAGAGTTCTCCCGTAAATACTTTTTGTTGAATCTGCGTGCCACGCTCAATAATGGCAATCGGAGTCGACGCTGAACGGCCATGCTTAATGAGTTGATTCTGAATATAGTGTGATTTCATCAGCCCCATGTAGATCACTAAAGTCTGATTCCCACGCGCCAACGTGGACCAATCCATCTCATCACTTTCTTCTTTCAAGTGGCCAGTCACAAAGATGGCCGATTGCGCATACTCACGATGAGTCAGTGGAATACCAGCATAAGCGGTTGCGCCAGCTGCTGCGGTAATGCCAGGGACAACTTGAAAACGAACGCCGGCATCAGCAAGCACTTCTAACTCTTCACCACCACGACCGAATACAAACGGATCCCCACCTTTAATGCGCACTACTTTGTAGCCCTGCTTGGCAAAATCCACCAAAAGCTGATTCGTCTTCTCCTGCGGCACACTGTGATGCCCAGCTCGCTTCCCAACGCACACCAAAATCGTATCGCTTGGAATCAATGCCATGATTTCTTCAGACACCAAGTAGTCGTACAAAACCACGTCAGCTTGCTGCAAGCAGTTCAGTGCTTTCACCGTCAGAAGTTCAGGATCGCCTGGTCCTGCACCGACTAAGGCGACTTCACCAGGCTGTAGCGATTGCTTTGCAAAACGAGTAACACCAGCGACTGGGTTGTCAGAAACTAACCGGGGCTTTGGTTTAGGAAAAGAAGTGACTGAATCGTTCGTTGCCATGTGCTTGCTCATCGTCCATTGATATCGTTATGCAAGCATTATGGCGGGGCGTTTATATTACCTGAAATTCTAAAATTTCATTTTTTATTCAAAAATCTGCTAAGAAGTTTTTGTTTGGTCTCATTCAAAAGCGTGAAAAAGTCGGCGGTTAATATGAATAAGGTTCAGTAAACTGATTAATGTTCACAGTTTTCTGTATCTTTATCATCGAGTTGCACCTGTGTTTGATACATTACGCAGTACGATTTCCCCTTATCATTGAATTGGAGCACCAAATGAAAGTGGCAGTTCATCCTATTTCCCTCGCAGTTTTAAGTGGCATGCTAACGCTTGCTGGCCCAGCAATGGCCGATACCATCAAGCTTCGTATTATCGAAACCACCGACATTCACACCAACGTGATGGATTACGATTACTACAAAGACCAACCATCACAGCAAATCGGTTTAAGTCGCGCAGCAACAATAGTGAAACAAGCTAAGTCCGAGGCAGAAAACTCGGTACTAGTAGATAACGGTGATTTAATTCAGGGCAGCCCAATGGGCGATTACATGGCAGCAAAGGGGATTAATCCCGGCGACGTGCACCCAGTCTACAAAGCGATGAACCAGCTAGACTACGATGTGGGCAACATTGGCAATCATGAGTTCAACTATGGCTTAGATTTTCTACAAAAGACGTTGAAGGGGGCAAACTTCCCTTACATCAACGCAAACGTATTTGATAAACAAACCGGTGAGCATTACTTCAAGCCTTACCTCATCAAAACTCACACATTTAAAGACACAAACGGCGAAGCGCATCAAATAAAAGTGGGTTACATCGGCTTTGTACCACCACAAATTATGGTGTGGGATAAGAAGAACTTAGAAGGCAAAGTCTTTGCTAAAGACATTAAGGAAACAGCAGAGAAACTGATTCCTCAAATGAAGAAAGAAGGCGCAGACGTGATTGTGGCGATTCCACACTCGGGCATTTCTACTGATCCATACAAGCTAGGCGCTGAAAACTCTGTTTACTACCTCACAGAAGTTGAAGGTATTGATGCAATTGCTTTTGGCCACTCTCACGCAGTCTTCCCAGGGAAAGACTTCGCAAACCTACCTGGTGTTGATATAGATAAAGGGACCATCAATGGTATAACGTCCGTGATGCCGGGTCGCTGGGGAAGTCACGTAGGTGTGATGGATTTGATGCTGAAAGAGAAAGACGGCAGATGGCAAGTCATCGAAGGCCAAGCAGAAGCACGCCCTATCTTCGATAAAGTAAATAAGAAGTCATTAGCTAAAGCCGATGAAGATATTGTGAAAGCGTTAGAAGATGATCACAAAGGCACTCGTGAATTTGTAAACCAACCAATCGGCAAAGCAAATGATGTCATGTACAGCTTCTTGGCATTAGTGCAGGACGACCCCACCATTCAAATCGTTAACCTTGCTCAGAAAGACTACGTAGAACGCTTTATTCAAGGCGACCCAGACCTTTCTGACATTCCAGTACTGAGTGCGGCAGCACCATTTAAAGTCGGCGGTCGTAAGAACGATCCGAATAACTTTACAGAAGTAGAATCCGGTCAGCTCACCTTCCGTAATGCGGCCGATCTTTACTTATACCCAAACACCTTGGTTGCGATGAAAGTGAAAGGTAAAGAAGTTCGCGAATGGCTAGAGTGCAGTGCGGGTCAATTCAACCACATCGACATCAACAATCCTAAACCGCAATCTTTGATTGATTGGGATAATTTCCGTACTTACAACTTCGATGTTATTGATGGGGTTAACTACCAAATCGACGTTACCCAACCGCCGAAGTACGATGCGGATTGTAAAGTGATTAATCCGGATTCTCAGCGTATTGTGAACCTGACGTTCAATGGTAAGCCTGTCAATCCGAAGCAAGATTTCATCATCGCAACCAATAACTACCGTGCTTATAGCAATACTTTCCCTGGTACAGGCCCAGATTTCATTGCATTTGACGCACCAGATGAAAACCGCTCTGTCGTCGCCACTTATATTTCTCGCGTGAGTGAAGAAAAAGGAGAAGTGACACCAAGCGCTGACAACAACTGGTCTTTCGCACCGATTAAGTCCGATAACAAGCTAGATATTCGTTTCGAAACCTCCCCTAGCGATAAAGCGGCGCAATTCATCAAAGAGAAAGGACAATACCCAATGAAGCGCGTGTCAACAGATGACATTGGTTTCGCGATTTATCAAATCGATTTGAATAAATAAGGTTGATTTGACAGCAACACTAAGCGGCTCTCATGAGCCGCTTTTTTGTTATCAATAAAACCCGTTAAAATAAAGAAAACCGTTTCTGAGTTATCACATGCACAGCGATCTTTTTTCAGACTTAGTCAAACATGGCTTTTTAGAGACAGAAGCAAACCAACTTATTGAAAATGGTGAGTTGCTCGAACTGCCTACACGCCACATTCTTAATCACCAAGGGGAGTTTAGCTCACACCTTTACTTCATCATTGAGGGGTTATGCCACGCAAGCTATCTTACTGAGCACGGCAAAGAATTCAGTAAAGAATTTTATTGGGAGAAGGACTGGGTTATCGGGTTTGAGAGCATAATAAAGGACCAACCTTCGCCTTACTTATTGGAAACGCTGAGCGCTTGTCAGCTATTTTGCTTGCCAATTGAAACGTTGCATCACTGGCGAGCAGAAAAGCACGCCATTTACTTAAAGCTACTCGAAAACCAACTGGTTAATAAAGAGAATAAAGAACGCTTTATGTTGCTCTACTCTCCAGAGGAACGATATCAATTATTTTGCGCTCATTACCCAGATTTAAAGCAACGTATTACCGATAGTCAAATTGCGGCCTACCTGGGCATTACACCAATCAGTTTGAGTCGAATCAAAGCACGCTTAACCAAAGATCACACTCTCAAATAAACTCAAAAAAGAAAAAAGCTCTTCAAACGAAGAGCTTTTTCTCTGCTATTTGAGCTATTTAAGAATTCGCGCCCGGAACTGGCGCCCTTTCATCTTGCCTTTACTAATGGTTTGTAGAGCCTTTTTAGCCACAGACTTTTCGACGGCAACATAAGCGCGCACAGGGAACAGATGGATCTTTCCGACTTGAGAGCCTGGAATACCATTTTTTCCTGTCAGACAACCTAAAATATCACCCGGTCGTACTTTCTGTTTCTTACCGCCATCAATGTTAATCGTCACCATCTTCGCTTGGTATGGCTGCTGATTTGATTTGGCAGGCAATGTTGCTGGTACCACGTCCATCTCTAGGTATTCTTCAATACGAGCTACACGTAAACCGTCTTTCTCACCAAAAAAGCTGAACGCTAAACCTTTACTACCCGCACGACCTGTACGACCAATACGGTGCACATGAACCTCAGGATCGCGCGATAGCTCAAAGTTAAAGACAGCATCAAGATTATCAACGTCCAAACCACGCGCTGCAACGTCTGTTGCAACAAGGATAGACACACTCTTGTTAGCAAACTGCACCAATGCTTGGTCGCGTTCACGCTGCTCTAAGTCCCCATGGATATCGATAACGCTGAATCCTTTGTGATGCAACTCATCTGCGACACTTTGCACTTCTTTTTTGGTATTACAAAAAACCACCGCGGACTCTGGCTGGTGAGTCAGCAGCAAATTCGCCAATGCTTCATCACGTGCTTCCGAGCCTTCAACTTTATAGAAGTACTGCGCAATGCTTGAGGTATCATGCGTCGATTCCACCTTAATCACTTCCGGTGTCTGCATTATACGCTGCGCAATTTGCTCAATTTTTTCTGGAAAAGTAGCACTGAAAAGTAGAGTTTGACGCTGCTTTGGCGCTGCATCGATGATTGCATCTAATGCGTCTTGGAAACCCATGTCCAACATGCGATCAGCTTCATCTAGCACCAAGGTATTCAGTTCGCTAAGATCAATTCGGCCTTTTTCAAGGTGATCCAAAATACGACCAGGAGTACCAACTAGGATATGCGCACCATGCTCCAGCGAACCAATTTGTGGCCCCATAGGCATCCCACCGCAGAGAGTAAGCACTTTAATATTATGAATGCCGCGACCTAAAGTACGAATTTCCTTCGCTACTTGGTCTGCAAGCTCACGCGTTGGACACAATACTAATGACTGGACACGAAAGCGTTTGACGTTGAGGTTCGATAAAACCCCTAAACCAAATGCAGCGGTTTTACCTGAGCCCGTTTTACCCTGCCCGATGACATCACGATGTTTTAGGATTGCAGGCAAGCTCAAAGCTTGAATTGGCGTCATGTGGGTATAGTTCAGGGAATCAAGTGTGGCAAGTAACGCTGGGTTAAGCCCTACTTGATCGAATGTTTGTTTGCTCACGGGGATATCCTCAGGTGAGATGGAAAGAGGGCACATTATCACCAGATTTGGTGGGAAAACCAGTGCTAATTAACCTTTGTTAATGAGTATGAGCTCAAAACAAAGTAAAGTCAGTCACTCTATTCTCATTACGGATGACAACATGCTCACTTGGATTACTTTGCCCTTTGCTCAGCTAACAACCACACAGCTGTATGAAATGATGAAATTGCGTGTGGATGTATTCGTTGTTGAACAAACCTGCCCTTATCCTGAACTTGATGGTAAGGACACACTCGAAGGCGTTTATCATCTAATAGGCTATCACGGTGATGAACTGGTTGCTTGCGCACGATTACTGCCCGCAGGCACTACGTATGACAATGTGAGTATTGGTCGAGTGGTGACAAAGCAGACCGCGCGAGGCGGTGGCTTAGGTCATAAGTTATTGGACAAGGCATTGGCACAATGCGAAACATTATGGCCAGGGCAGACAATAGATATAGGTGCTCAAGAACACCTCATCCAGTTTTATGCAAGTCATGGATTCAAGGTTATCTCAGAGTGCTACCTTGAAGATGGTATCCCTCATGTGGATATGCGGAAAGAATCCGTAGCGCTATAAGTTTCAATTCGATTGGTTACTATGAAAACTAATCGAATTAAAAAACTAACTAAAAAGACGCGATATATTCGCGTCTTTTCATTTGAAGCGTTTACTTGTTACGCCCAAAGGTCCCATCCGACAAACGGAAAAACATAACGGACCGCCCGCTTTTTTCCAGCTGTAGCATATCTAACTCGCCTTCGTCACTAAGCTTAAAGCGAATCAACTGTCCCTGCTTTATTTGGCTTAGCGGCTTATCACTGCCTTCTATTTTGACCAGAGCGCTAAGATCCGCCATAGAGAGCTGATTACTTCTGAAAACCTGCGCTAATGTATCACCATTTTTAACCGTGTACTCTTTCCAGTCTTCAGATTTCGGTCCAGAGTTCTGAGAGGTTCTCTGCTGGCTTAAACTCTGCGCGTTCAGCTCAATCGCTACGCGTTGATGATCGACCTCAGTCTGCTCAACTGGTTGATCTGTTTTATTTGGCAAAGGAATAACAAGGAGTACCAGAATCAATGGCACTAAGACCATCAAAGCACGCTGATGAAATTTAGGCAGACGCAACCAAAACTGCTTAACAGGCTGTATACGCTCCAACCATTGCTCTTTGTTGAACGGCTGCTTCCAGTCGATAGCAGCGAATTTTTGTTTAACCAATTCGACATAGTCGACTTGCTGCTTTTTCTTTCTGCGACGATTCATTGTAATGAGTCCCTTAATACTTCTACGGTCAGTATAAAAATACCGACGCGGAGAGTATATGTTTTTCACCAAACTAAAATGGAATTGGGATTAAATTAGCAGAAATTTCACTTGGAGTAAGAGATAAGTCACAACCTGGCCGCCTCAATTAAGCATTCAGTCGCAATCATTTAAACCTAAGCTCGAAACTGATATCCTGTTACCTTTATCACTCCTAATAAGAGCGACATTCATGTCTGAAATTAAATTTGAAACTGCAGAACAAAAAGCAAGCTACGGCATTGGTCTGCAAATGGGTCAGCAACTTGCAGGCTCTGGTCTTGAAGGTCTTAGCGTTGATGCTATCGCAGCAGGTATTGCAACAGCACTAACTGGTGACATGCCATCAATCGAAATTGATGAAATCAACAAAGCACTACAAGAACTTCACACTCGTGCAGAAACAGCTCGCCAAGAAGCAGCAAAAATTGCGGCAGCAGAAGGCGAAGCGTTCCTAAAAGACAACGCTCTACGACCTGAAGTTAACGTTCTAGACTCTGGTCTTCAGTACGAAATCATTTCTGAAGGTACTGGTGCAGTTCCTACAGCAGAAAGCTCAGTTCGCGTTCACTACCACGGTGAGCTAACTGACGGTACTGTATTCGATAGCTCTGTATCTCGCGGTCAACCTGCTGAATTCCCTGTTACAGGTGTAATCAAAGGTTGGGTAGAGGCACTACAACTAATGCCTGTTGGCTCTAAGTGGAAGCTATACGTACCACAAGATCTTGCGTACGGTGAGCGTGGCGCTGGTGCGGCTATCCCTCCATTTGCAGCTTTAGTTTTCGAAGTAGAACTATTAGATATTATCTAATTGAAACCATTTTCAATTATGATTAAATAAAACGGCGCACTAGCGCCGTTTTTTTGTCTAAACTGAATAGACTTTCTCACCTCTGAACCTTTCACTCTGATAGCCTTTAAAAATAAAATCACTTTTAAAAAACGCTCAACCTTTGGAGGTACTATGCGTAAAACACTCCTAACTCTAGCACTCCTATCAATCAACATTGGTAGTGCGCACGCATTCTTAGATTCAGTCACTCAAAAAAGTAAAGAAAGTGGCCTGATGGACATGGTCGGCAGCAGCTTGAACACCGAGTCGTCTCCATTAACAGACATGCTAACTAGCCAATTACCAGTATCCACTGAGCAAGCAGCCGGAGGCAGTGGTGCACTACTCGCTTTGGCTCAAAGCCAGCTTTCGCAAGAAAATAGTAGTGAGTTACAGTCTTTGATTCCTGGACTTTCAAACTTGCAAGGAGCACAAAGCTTACTAGGAAATATTGAGAATATCAGTGCAGTAAAAAGTGCATTCGATACGTTAGGTTTAGACCCATCTATGATCAGTCAGTTTGCTCCAGTAATCTTGGATTACTTGAACAAGCAAGGCGCTAGCGAAGGGCTTCTAAGTTCGTTGGGCGGGTTGTGGAATACTAGTAAATAAGCGTAAGTGATAATCACTTTTTAAATTGCCAGTCTGCATGGGTTGAAATAAATGCAGGCTGGATATAAAGGTTTACTGAATTACAGATACAAAAAAGCCGAGCTAATGCTCGGCTTTCTCGTTCTTACGAACTGATTACTCAGCAGCTTCTTCAGCAGCTGGGCGATCTACAAGCTCAATGTAAGCCATTGGAGCTTTATCACCAGCACGGAAGCCAGCTTTTAGGATACGAGTGTAACCGCCCTGACGAGCAGCAAAACGTGGACCTAGTTCGTTAAATAGTTTTGCAACTACTTCGTTGTCACGAGTACGTGCAAATGCTAGACGACGGTTAGCAACACTGTCAGTCTTAGCTAGTGTAATCAAAGGCTCAACTACGCGACGTAGCTCTTTTGCTTTTGGCAAAGTAGTCTTGATAACTTCATGACGTACTAGAGAGCTAGCCATGTTGCTGAACATCGCTTTGCGATGTGAGCTGTTGCGGTTGAGTTGACGACCACTCTTACGATGGCGCATGACCTAATCCTTCTAACTAGTATCGATTAATCTTCAGCGATTGATGCAGGTGGCCAGTTTTCTAGGCGCATGCCCAGAGACAGACCACGTGACGCAAGTACGTCTTTAATCTCAGTAAGAGATTTTTTACCAAGGTTAGGCGTTTTAAGTAGCTCAACCTCAGTACGTTGTACTAGATCACCGATGTAGTGAATCGCTTCTGCTTTCAAACAGTTAGCAGAGCGAACTGTTAGTTCAAGATCGTCTACAGGACGCAGTAGGATCGGATCGAATTCTGGCTTCTCTTCCTTCTCCTCAGGAACTCGTACATCACGAAGATCTACGAATGCATCCAATTGTTCAGCTAGGATTGTAGCTGCACGACGGATTGCTTCCTCAGGTTCTAGAGTACCGTTTGTTTCCATATCGATAACAAGCTTGTCTAGATCAGTACGCTGTTCTACACGAGCTGCTTCTACAGCGTAGGCAATTTTGTCTACTGGGCTGTAAGTAGCATCTACTAGTAGGCGACCGATAGGACGCTCGTCTTCTTCGTTATGGATACGCGCAGAAGCTGGAACATAACCACGACCACGTTCAACTTTGATACGCATTGCGATCTCAGCGTTGTCATCCGTTAGGTGACAAATTACGTGTTCAGGGTTAGCGATCTCTACATCACCATCATGGGTGATGTCACCTGCAACCACAGGGCCCGAGCCTGATTTGTTCAAAGTAATGAACACTTCATCTTTGCCTTCGGCAACGCGCACAGCCAAACCTTTAAGGTTTAGAAGAATTTCAAGAATATCTTCTTGAACGCCTTCTTTCGTACTGTACTCATGAAGTACGCCTTCAATTTCTACTTCTGTTACAGCACAACCTGGCATAGAAGATAGAAGGATGCGGCGAAGTGCATTACCCAGAGTATGACCAAAGCCACGCTCTAATGGCTCAAGAGTTACTTTTGCGTGAGTCGAGCTGATTTGTTCGATGTCAACTAGACGTGGCTTAAGAAATTCTGTTACAGAACCCTGCATTGTGTCCTCTCTTTAGTTTAAACCTTACTTAGAGTAAAGCTCGACGATCAATTGTTCGTTGATGTCAGCTGATAGATCAGAACGCTCAGGCATACGCTTGAATGTACCTTCCATCTTGCCACCATCTACTTCAATCCAAGTTGGTTTTTCACGTTGTTCAGCAACTTCTAGAGCTGCTTTGATACGAGCTTGCTGTTTAGCTTTTTCGCGAATAGAAACAACGTCATTAGCCGCTACTTTGAAAGAAGGAACGTTTACAACTTTACCGTTTACTAGGATAGCTTTGTGGCTAACTAGCTGACGTGCTTCTGCGCGAGTTGCGCCAAAGCCCATGCGGTAAACTACGTTATCAAGACGACCTTCAAGAAGCTGAAGTAGGTTTTCACCAGTGTTGCCTTTTAGGCGAGCAGCTTCTTTGTAGTAGTTACGGAATTGTTTTTCTAGAACGCCGTACATACGACGCACTTTTTGCTTCTCACGAAGCTGAACGCCATACTCAGATAGACGACCGCGACGAGCGCCGTGTACACCTGGTGCGTTATCAATTTTACACTTGGTATCGATCGCGCGAACACCAGACTTAAGGAATAAGTCAGTGCCTTCACGACGGCTAAGCTTCAGCTTAGGACCCAAATATCTTGCCATGATTCTTCTCCAATTGTCCTAGAAACGTTATACGCGACGTTTCTTAGGTGGACGACAACCGTTATGAGGGATTGGTGTAGCATCAACGATGTTTGTGATGCGGAAACCAGCGGCGTTTAGTGCACGAACAGTAGATTCGCGACCTGGACCAGGACCCTTAACCATAACTTCCAAGTTCTTTAGGCCGTATTCTTTAGCCATTTCAGCACAACGCTCAGCAGCAACCTGTGCAGCGAACGGAGTAGACTTACGAGAACCACGGAAACCAGAACCACCTGCAGTAGCCCATGCAAGAGCGTTACCTTGACGGTCAGTAATGGTTACGATTGTGTTATTGAAAGAAGCATGGATGTGCGCAACGCCATCTGCAACTTGCTTGCGTACGCGCTTACGAGCGCGAGTTGGTTGTTTAGCCATTGTACTCTACCTTCCCGATTATTTCTTGATCGGCTTACGCGGACCCTTACGGGTGCGAGCGTTGGTTTTAGTACGCTGTCCACGTAGTGGTAGACTGCGACGATGACGAAGACCACGGTAACAGCCAAGGTCCATAAGACGCTTGATGTTCATAGATACTTCACGACGTAGATCACCTTCTACAGTGTACTTAGCTACACCATCACGCAGTTGATCGATCTGCTCTTCAGTTAGTTCACTGATCTTAACATTTTCAGCAATACCCACTTCAGCTAGGATAGCTTGAGAGCGAGTTTTACCGATGCCGTAGATCGCTGTTAGAGCGATTACTGCATGTTTCTGATCAGGAATGTTAATGCCTGCTATACGGGCCATTATTCACTCCTAAGTGTTTCTATAAAAGAATTAGCCGCAGCAAAGCCCGTTATGGATACGCTGCGGAATACTACTTCTTTTGCACGCAAAAGGTAGGCCGAGGAATATACTCGACCCAACCTTCATTTTCAAGTAAAAATTTCTGCTAATTAGCCTTGGCGCTGTTTGTGCTTTGGCTCACTGCAAATCACGCGAACGACACCGTTACGCTTGATTACTTTACAGTTACGGCAGATTTTTTTAACGGAAGCACGAACTTTCATTGCTAAACTCCGTAAATGAAACTGAGTCTACCGCCGGATTAACGGCCGTAGCCTTTCAGATTCGCTTTCTTCAACACAGAATCATACTGTTGAGACATCAGATGAGTCTGTACCTGTGCCATAAAGTCCATAATTACAACAACTACGATTAGTAGCGATGTACCGCCGAAGTAGAAACGTACGTTCCACGCGACCATCATGAACTCGGGAATCAGACAGATAAAGGTAATGTACAGTGCACCAGCAAGGGTTAGACGTGTCATTACTTTATCAATGTATTTCGCTGTCTGCTCACCTGGGCGGATACCGGGTACGAATGCACCAGACTTCTTCAAGTTATCTGCTGTTTCACGTGGGTTGAAAACCAACGCCGTGTAGAAGAAACAGAAGAAGATAATTGCTGCTGCATAAAGCATTACATACAACGGTTGACCTGGGCTAAGAGCCAAAGACACGTCAGTTAACCAACCGAACGCGCTGCTCTCACCGTTTTGACCAAACCACTGAGCCAATGTTCCTGGGAACAAGATAATACTTGATGCAAAAATCGCTGGAATTACACCTGCCATGTTAATTTTAAGAGGCAAGTGCGAGCTTTGCGCAGCAAATACTTTACGACCTTGTTGACGTTTCGCATAGTTAACGACGATTCGGCGTTGACCACGTTCCATGAAAACAACGAAGTAAATTACTGCAAAAGCTAATACCGCGATTAGCAACAGAAGAAGTACATGCAATTCACCTTGACGCGCTTGCTCGATTGTTTGACCGATTGCAGAAGGCAATCCAGCAACAATACCTGCAAAAATTAGTATCGAAATACCATTACCAATTCCGCGCTCTGTAATTTGTTCACCTAACCACATCAAGAACATGGTACCGGTTACTAAACTTACGGTAGCAATTAGCGTAAACATGGTTTGGTTGATAACAACCAGATTGTCGACCATGTTTGGTAGGCCAGTTGCAATACCTATAGCTTGGAAGGTTGCAAGTACAAGCGTGCCGTAGCGTGTGTATTGGCTTATCTTACGACGGCCTGCTTCACCCTCTTTTTTGAGTTCAGCTAACGCTGGATGAACTACAGTTAGCAATTGGACAACAATAGATGCCGAAATATACGGCATGATGCCCAATGCTAATATAGATGCACGCTCAAGAGCACCACCGGAGAACATGTTAAACATTTCAACGATGGTACCTTTTTGCTGTTCGAACAAATCGGCAAGTACAGCAGCGTCAATACCAGGAATCGGCACAAAAGAGCCGGCTCGGAATACTAAAAGTGCACCAATTACGAATAACAAGCGCGACTTTAGTTCACTTAAGCCGCTCTGAGCACTACGAAAATCTTGTCCTGGTTTCTTAGCCATCTGTACCTCGTTCCTCGAGATTATTCCTCGATTTTACCGCCTGCAGCTTCGATTGCAGCTTTAGCGCCTTTAGTCACACGTAGACCTTTAACAGTCACTGCTTTGTTGATTTCACCAGAAAGAACAACTTTTACAAATTCGATGTTCTTAGTGATGATGTTAGCAGCTTTAAGACTGTTTAGATCAACTACGTCACCAGAAACTTTCGCTAGCTCAGCTAGACGAACTTCAGCAGACACTAGGCTCTTACGAGAAGTGAAACCGAATTTTGGTAGACGTTGTTTCAGAGGCATCTGACCGCCTTCGAAACCTGGACGAACACTGCCGCCAGAACGTGATTTTTGACCTTTGTGACCACGGCCACCAGTTTTACCTAGGCCTGAACCGATACCACGACCTACTCGCTTCGCAGAAGTTTTCGCGCCAGCAGCCGGTGCTAGAGTATTCAAACGCATTCTGATTACTCCTCAACTTTAACCATGTAGTAAACCTTGTTGATCATACCGCGAATACACGGAGTATCTTCAAGTTCTACTGTGTGGTTGATTTTACGAAGACCTAGACCGCGCAAAGTAGCTTTGTGCTTTGGCAGACGACCAATTGAGCTTTTAGTTTGAGTTACTTTAATAGTTGCCATGGTGTTCTTACTCCGAAATAGATTCAACAGTTAGACCACGTTTAGCAGCAACCATTTCTGGTGACTTCATGCTACCTAGTGCATCGATCGTTGCACGAACGATGTTGATAGGGTTCGTAGAACCGTACGCTTTAGATAGTACGTTGTGTACACCAGCAACTTCTAGTACTGCACGCATCGCACCACCTGCGATAACACCAGTACCTTCTGCAGCAGGCTGCATGTAAACTTTAGAGCCCGAATGGCGACCTTTCACTGGGTGGTGAAGAGTGCCTTCGTTTAGAGCGATCGTAGTCATGTTACGACGCGCTTTTTCCATTGCTTTTTGAATCGCTGCAGGTACTTCACGAGCTTTGCCGTAACCGAAACCTACACGACCGTTACCGTCACCAACTACTGTTAGTGCAGTGAAGCTCATGATTCGACCACCTTTAACCGTTTTAGAAACACGGTTAACTGCGATTAGCTTTTCTTGCAAATCATTCGCTTGAACTTGTTGTTCTTTAGCCATCTTCCAACCCTACCTTAGAATTTCAGACCAGCTTCGCGAGCAGATTCTGCTAGCGCCGCTACTCGACCGTGGTATTGGAAACCAGAACGATCAAATGCAACTGCAGTTACGCCCTTCTCTAGAGCGCGCTCAGCAATAGCTTTACCCACTGCTTTAGCTGCATCAACGTTACCAGTGTATTTCACTTGCTCACGGATCGCTTTTTCTACAGTAGAAGCTGCTGCGATAACCTCAGAGCCGTTAGCCGCGATAACCTGTGCGTACACGTGACGAGGAGTACGGTGTACAACTAGGCGAGTCGCACCCAGTTCTGCAATCTTACGACGTGCACGTGTAGCACGACGGATGCGAGATGCTTTCTTATCCATAGTGTTACCTTACTTCTTCTTAGCTTCTTTAGTACGCACATTTTCATCTGCGTAACGAACACCTTTGCCTTTGTATGGCTCAGGCTCACGGTAAGAACGAATGTCAGCCGCAACTTGACCAACTAGCTGCTTGTCAGCACCAGTGATCACGATTTCAGTTTGGCTTGGACATTCAGCTTTAATACCCGCTGGCAACTCGTGCTCAACTGGGTGTGAGAAGCCTAGTGTTAGACCTACAGCGTTGCCTTTGATAGCAGCACGGTAACCTACACCTTTAAGAGTTAGCTTCTTAGTAAAGCCTTCAGTAACACCAACAACCATGTTGTTAACTAGAGCGCGAGCAGTACCTGCTTGAGCCCATGCGTTAGCAACACCTTCTTTAGGACCGAAAGTCAGGTTATTTTCTTCCTGAGCGATTACAACTGCGTTGTTAAGAACGCGAGTTAGTTCGCCTTTCGCACCTTTTACAGTGATTTCTTGGCCGTTTAGTTTCACCTCTACGCCAGCTGGAATAGCGACAGGTGCTTTTGCAACACGAGACATAGTCTACTCCTTATTAAGCTACGTAAGCGATGATTTCACCACCAAGACCTGCTTTACGTGCAGCGCGGTCTGACATAAGACCCTTGGAAGTAGAAACGATAGCAATACCAAGACCACCCATTACAGAAGGAAGTTCATCTTTCTTCTTGTAAACACGTAGACCTGGACGAGAAACACGTTTAAGTTGCTCGATTACTGGTTTAGCTTGGAAGTACTTAAGTGTAACTTCTAGCTCAGGTTTTGCTTCGCCTTCAACAGCGAAGTCAACGATGTAACCTTCAGCTTTTAGTAGTGCAGCAATTGCAACTTTAAGCTTTGAAGAAGGCATTTTTACAGCAACTTTGTTTGCTGCCTGACCGTTACGAACGCGGGTCAGCATATCCGAAATCGGATCTTGCATGCTCATATGATTTACTCCAAATGATTAAGTGGCAATTACCAGCTAGCCTTACGAAGACCCGGAATCTCGCCTTTCATGCAAGCTTCACGAACCTTAATACGGCTTAGACCGAACTTACGTAGGTAACCGTGTGGACGACCAGTTTGGTTGCAACGGTTGCGCTGACGTGATGCACTTGAATCACGTGGAAGAGATTGCAGTGTAAGAACCGCGTTCCAACGATCTTCTTCAGATGCGTTTACATCGCTGATGATAGCTTTTAGCGCTGCACGCTTTTCAGCGAACTTAGCTACTAGCTTCGCACGTTTTGCTTCACGTGCTTTCATTGAATTTTTAGCCATAACAGTAACCCTTCACCTTACTTACGGAATGGGAAGTTAAAGGCAGCCAGCAGAGCACGGCCTTCCTCATCAGTACCAGCAGACGTCGTAATAGTGATGTCTAGACCGCGTACTCGATCAACTTTATCAAAGTCGATTTCCGGGAAGATGATTTGCTCGCGAACGCCCATGCTGTAGTTACCGCGACCGTCAAAAGACTTAGCGCTAACACCACGGAAGTCACGTACACGTGGAAGAGCGATGTTAATTAAACGCTCAAGAAAATCCCACATACGTTCGCCACGCAAGGTTACTTTACAACCGATAGGGTAGCCTTCACGGATTTTGAAACCTGCAACAGATTTGCGCGCTTTTGTGATAAGTGGCTTTTGACCAGAGATCGTTGCCATATCAGACGCTGCGTTTTCTAGCAGTTTCTTATCGTTGATTGCTTCACCAACACCCATGTTTAGGGTGATTTTCTCGATTCTAGGGACTTGCATGACGCTTGTGTAACCGAACTGTTTGGTCAGTTCAGCGACTACAGACGACTTGTAGTAATCATGCAGTTTCGCCATAGTAGAACTCCAAATTACTTCTATTAGTTAGAAACGGTTTCGCCGTTAGACTTGAAGAAACGAACTTTTTTGCCGTCTTCAAAACGGAAACCGATACGGTCAGCTTTACCAGTAGCTGCGTTAAAGATAGCCACGTTAGAAACGTCGATAGCTGCTTCTTGCTCTACGATACCGCCTTGGATACCCATAGCTGGAACAGGTTTCTGATGTTTCTTAACTAGGTTGATACCTTCAACGATAACTTTACCAGTTGCTAGAACCTTAGTTACTTTACCTTTCTTGCCTTTGTCTTTACCAGCAAGAACGATTACTTCGTCATTACGACGGATTTTAGCTGCCATTTCTACGTGCTCCTTACAGAACTTCTGGAGCCAGTGAAACGATCTTCATGAACTTATCGCCACGAAGTTCGCGTGTCACAGGACCAAAGATACGTGTACCGATTGGTTGCTCAGTATTGTCGTTTAGCAATACGCAAGCATTTCGGTCGAAGCGAATGACAGAACCGTCAGGACGACGTACGCCTTTACGGGTGCGCACTACCACCGCCTTCAGAACATCACCTTTTTTAACTTTACCGCGAGGGATTGCTTCCTTCACAGTAACTTTGATGACGTCACCGATATGTGCATAACGGCGGTGAGAGCCACCCAGAACCTTAATACACATTACGCTGCGTGCGCCTGAGTTATCAGCTGCGTCCAGCATACTTTGCATTTGGATCATGTTAGTGCTCCGCTAAATATTAATAACTAGACCCATCACGGGTCGGGCTGCCTCTTTAAAAGGGACGCGAATTGTACCACCCTTTTTTGTGATTGGGTAGTCAAAAAATAAACGGCTCCAAAAATATTTTGGAGCCGCTTTAGTTTCATAGAATTAACGAGATTAAATCTTCGCCTTTTCTAGAACTTTTACCAAAGTCCAAGACTTAGTCTTAGACAGTGGACGACACTCTGCGATTTCAACTGTGTCGCCTAGGCCACACTCGTTGTTCTCGTCATGTGCGTGTACTTTAGTCGTACGTTTTACGTATTTACCGTAGATTGGGTGTTTTACGAAACGTTCGATAGCAACAGTGATAGACTTGTCCATCTTGTCGCTGATTACACGACCTTGTTGAGTACGTTTTACTTCGCTCATTATGCGCCTGCCTTCTCAGTCAAAACAGTTTTCACACGTGCGATATCACGGCGTACAGCTTTCAGAGTATGAGTTTGCTGTAGCTGACCAGTCGCAGCTTGCATGCGCAAGTTGAACTGTTCACGTAGCAAATTCATTAGCTCAGCGTTAAGCTCTTCAACGCTTTTCTCGCGTAGATCTTGTGCTTTCATCACATCACCTGCTTAGTTACAAATGTAGTTTTGAAAGGCAGTTTACGTGCCGCAAGACGGAACGCTTCACGTGCCAATTCTTCAGGTACACCACCCATTTCGTACATAACCTTACCAGGTTGGATTTGGGCTACCCAGTACTCAACGTTACCTTTACCCTTACCTTGACGAACTTCAAGTGGTTTTTCTGTGATTGGTTTGTCTGGGAACACACGGATCCAGATTTTACCTTGACGCTTAACGTGACGTGTCATTGCACGACGTGCCGCTTCGATTTGACGAGCAGTTAGACGACCACGGCCAACAGCTTTAAGACCGAATTCGCCGAAGCTTACATCAGTACCTTTAGCTAGACCACGGTTACGACCAGTCTGAACCTTACGGAACTTAGTACGTTTAGGTTGTAGCATCTGTCGACTCCTTACTTACGGCCTTTACGCTGCTTCTTAGGCTTGTCGCCTTTAGGCTCTACAGCGTTAGCTGCTGGCATACCACCTAGGATTTCACCTTTGAAGATCCAAGTTTTAATGCCGATCACACCGTATTGAGTGTGAGCCGAAGAAGTTGCGTAATCAATGTCAGCACGTAGAGTGTGTAGAGGCACACGGCCTTCACGGTACCACTCTGAACGTGCGATTTCAGCGCCGCCTAGACGACCGCTTACTTCCACTTTGATACCTTTAGCGCCTAGGCGCATTGCGTTTTGTACTGCGCGCTTCATAGCACGGCGGAACATAACACGACGCTCTAGCTGAGACGCGATGCTGTCACCAACAAGTTGCGCATCTAGTTCAGGCTTACGTACTTCAGCGATGTTAATTTGCGCTGGTACACCTGCAATTTTAGCTACAGCTGCGCGTAGCTTCTCAACGTCTTCACCTTTCTTACCGATAACAACGCCTGGACGAGCAGTGTGAATAGTCACACGGATGCTCTTAGCAGGACGCTCGATAACGATACGTGATAGAGACGCTTTTTTCAGTTCACTTGTAAGGAACTGACGTACCTTGAAGTCGCCGTCTAGGTTGTCAGCGAAATCTTTGGTGTTAGCAAACCATGTAGCATTCCAAGGCTTAACGATGCCTAGACGAATACCATTTGGATGTACTTTTTGACCCATTGCTTACTCTCCTAGTCTCTAGCGATCTGCTACAACAACAGTGATGTGGCTTGAACGCTTCAAGATACGATCCGCACGACCTTTAGCACGAGGCATAATACGCTTCATGGTTGGGCCTTCATCTACAAAGATTTTTGCGACATTCAGATCGTCAATATCTGCACCTTCGTTGTGCTCCGCGTTAGCGATAGCAGACTCTAGAACTTTCTTAACTAGTGCAGCAGCTTTTTTGTTGCTGAACGTTAGGATTTCTAGAGCTTGGTCAACAGATTTACCACGGATTAGATCCGCAACTAAGCGAGCTTTCTGAGGCGAAATGCGAGCAAAGTTATGTTTAGCAATTGCTTCCATTATCTACTCCTTAGCGCTTCTTAGCTTTCTTATCCGCAGCGTGACCGCGGTAAGTGCGTGTTGGTGCGAATTCACCCAGTTTGTGACCGATCATTTCATCAGTTACAAATACTGGTACGTGCTGACGACCATTATGGACAGCGATGGTCAAACCGATCATCGTAGGGATGATCATTGAACGACGGGACCAAGTCTTAATAGGCTTTTTGTCTCCGCTTTCCACCGCTTTCTCTACCTTCTTCAGCAAGTGTAGGTCAATAAAAGGACCTTTCTTGAGAGAACGTGGCATGGCGATTCCTCTTTATATAGATTACTTGTTACGACGACGTACGATGTACTTGTCAGTGCGTTTGTTCTTACGAGTCTTGAAGCCTTTAGTAGGCATACCCCAAGGAGATACTGGGTGACGACCACCAGAAGTACGGCCTTCACCACCACCATGTGGGTGGTCAATCGGGTTCATTACAACACCACGAACCGTTGGACGGATACCGCGATGACGTGATGCACCTGCTTTACCAAGTTCACGTAGCATGTGCTCAGAGTTACCAACTTCACCGATTGTTGCACGGCCTTCAGAAAGAACTTTGCGCATCTCGCCAGAACGTAGACGGATAGTTACGTACGCACCGTCGCGAGCAACGATTTGAGCGTAAGCACCAGCCGAACGAGCTAGCTGACCACCTTTACCAGGCTTAAGTTCAACGTTATGTACTGTTGAACCTACTGGGATATTACGCATTGGTAGAGTGTTACCAGCTTTGATTGGTGCATCAACACCAGACTGAATAACATCACCAGCTACAACACCTTTAGGTGCTAGGATGTAGCGACGCTCACCGTCTTTGTAAAGAACTAGAGCAATGTTTGCGCTACGGTTTGGATCGTATTCAAGACGCTCAACTGTCGCTGGAATACCATCTTTAGTACGTTTGAAGTCAACTACACGGTAGTGATGCTTGTGACCACCGCCGATGTGACGTACTGTGATACGACCCTTGTTGTTACGACCACCGTTCTTAGAGTTTTTCTCTAGAAGAGGTGCGTATGGCTTGCCCTTGTGTAGGTCAGCGTTAACAACTTTAACAACGTGACGACGACCAGGGGAAGTCGGCTTACATTTAACAATAGCCATTTTTAACTACTCCTGTTATTCCGCGCCGCCAACGAAGTCAAGATCTTGACCTTCTTTCAAAGTAACGTACGCTTTCTTAACGTCGCTGCGGCGACCTTGGCGTAGACCTTGACGTTTGGTCTTACCCTTAGTGATAAGAGTATTTACAGACTTAACTTCAACTTCAAATAGCTTTTCTACAGCTGCTTTGATCTCTTTTTTAGTCGCATCTTTAGCTACTTTGAAAACGATAGTGTTCGCTTTCTCAGCTGCCATAGTTGCTTTTTCAGAGATGTGCGGTGCACGTAGAACTTTTAGGATACGCTCTTCAGTGATCATGCTAGCATTTCCTCTACTTGCTTAACTGCTTCTGCAGTCATTACAACTTTGTCAAACGCGATTAGAGATACTGGATCGATACCAGCAACATCACGTGCGTCAACTTTGTATAGGTTACGAGCAGCTAGGAATAGATTCTCATCTACTTCGCTAGTCACGATTAGAGCGTCAGTTAGCTCAAGCTCTTTAAGCTTAGCAACTAGCTCTTTAGTCTTTGGTGCTTCAACTGAGAAGTTATCAACAACGATTAGACGCTCTTGACGAACAAGCTCAGAAAGAATGCTCTTCATAGCACCACGGTACATTTTTTTGTTTACTTTTTGGCTGTGATCTTGTGGTTTCGCAGCAAAAGTAACACCACCTGTACGCCAGATTGGGCTACGGATTGTACCAGCACGCGCACGGCCAGTACCTTTTTGACGCCATGGCTTAGCGCCACCGCCAGAAACTTCTGAACGTGTTTTTTGAGCACGAGTACCTTGACGAGCACCTGCTGCGTACGCAACAACTACTTGGTGTACAAGAGCTTCGTTAAACTCACGTCCGAAAGTAGTTTCGGAAACAGTTAGTGCATCGGCACCTTTAACCATTAGTTCCATTACTTACTCCTGAGACGTTATGCTTTAACAGCTGGTTTAACGATCACGTTGCCGCCAGTTGCGCCTGGGACTGCACCTTTAATAAGAAGCAGGTTGCGCTCAGCGTCAACACGTACGATCTCTAGGTTTTGAGTCGTTACACGCTCAGCACCCATGTGACCTGCCATTTTCTTGCCTTTAAATACGCGACCTGGAGTCTGACATTGACCGATAGAACCAGGAGCACGGTGAGACAATGAGTTACCGTGAGTCATATCTTGAGTACGGAAGTTCCAACGCTTAACAGCGCCTTGGAAACCTTTACCCTTAGATGTACCAGTAACGTCTACTTTCTTAGTTTCGTTGAATAGTTCAACAGTTAGTTCTGAACCAACTTCGAACTCTTCGCCGTTTTCTAAACGGAATTCCCAAAGACCGCGACCAGCTTCAACGCCAGCTTTAGCAAAGTGACCTGCTTCAGCTTTGTTTACACGGTTAGCTTTCTTAGAACCAGCTGTAACCTGGATTGCTGCGTAGCCGTCAGTTTCAAGAGTTTTCACTTGAGAAACACGGTTAGCTTCAACCTCAACAACTGTTACTGGGATAGAAACGCCTTCTTCAGTAAATACGCGGGTCATGCCCACTTTACGACCGATTAGACCAATCATACTTCTAATCTCCCTTAACCTAGGCTAATTTGAACGTCAACGCCCGCAGCAAGGTCTAGACGCATTAGAGCATCAACAGTCTTGTCTGTTGGCTCAACGATGTCGATTAGACGCTTGTGAGTACGGATTTCGTACTGGTCACGTGCTTTCTTGTTAACGTGTGGAGAGATAAGAACTGTGAAACGCTCTTTACGAGTTGGCAGTGGGATTGGACCACGAACCTGTGCGCCAGTGCGCTTAGCTGTTTCAACGATTTCCGCTGTAGAAGCATCGATTAGTTTGTAATCGAAAGCTTTTAGGCGGATACGGATACGTTGGTTCTGCATGAGACAGAGCTCCAAATTTAATAAATTACACAAACAATATCGCCACTCAAACTCGTCAAGACGAGAGAATGCCGATTGATTTATGTGAAACCGTAGCATCCAAGATTAGGACGCATTGTCAGTTAATTTTCGATTAACTATCCCTATATGCCAAAGTCACCTTTGAGGATAGTTTTTCCGAAGAAAAGATAGCTAATTGTATTAACCGCGAACATAAGCTGAGTATACATTACCTCACAAATCCTTAGATTTGCTCGCTCCTCACTGCTCATTGGTTCACAACTGGCTTAACCAGTGCGCTGCATTATACAGATCACACTTTAGGTTGCAAGCACTGAGTGAAAAATAATCGAGACTATTCCAAACCCTATACATGCCTCTTCGCTTGGTAGCCATTAAACAAAAAGGACGCCGAAGCGTCCTTTTCTAAACTGTAATCGTAATAGCGGCTGCTATTATTTCTTACCGCTTGATAGTGCACCGAAACGCTTGTTGAAGCGATCAACACGGCCGCCTGTATCAACGATACGTTGCTTACCAGTGTAGAATGGGTGACACTTGTCACATACGTCTAGGTGGATAGACTCTTTACCTAGAGTAGAGTTGAACTCAAAAGAGTTGCCGCAAGAACAAGTCGCTTTTACTGCTTTGTATTCTGGGTGGATACCAGCTTTCATGGGATAACCTCAATAGTAGGCCGTGTCGCTATACGAATCTAAGCCGCACACCACACGCAATTAATAATAAAATGGGATACCGCATCAACTAATTGCCGAAGCCATATCTCAAGGCGCGATATAGTAAAGAATCACATTGCTCGGATCAACACATTTGGCAACTTTTTCGCCACTTTTTTAGCCAGACTAATCATGGAGGCACGATTCACGCTGAATCATATTGCTTTACTCGAATTTCCATACCGATTTTAATAGACTCTCATTTCCTTTCCCTCTTTTTAATAGCTAAAAATTTATGCGCCCAACCATTGCTAGAGTGGCATTACCCGTTCCGCTCGACAAACAATTTGATTACGCCATTCCGGGGCACCTGTTTCCGATCATTGGCGGGCGCGTATCCGTACCTTTTGGACGTCAAACGTTAGTTGGCATCGTCACCGCAATGGTAAACCACTCCGACTTTCCTAAAGATCAGCTTAAGCCAATCAAAGCGGTATTAGACTCCCAACCGATATGGCCAGAGACGCTTTATTCTCTGCTAAATTGGTGCAGCCAGTTCTACCAATACCCACTTGGAGATACGCTACACAATGCGATGCCAGCAGCTCTACGTAAAGGAAAGCCTGCAGATTTTGCGACGCTACAAGAGTGGCAAATTACCGAATCCGGTAAAGACAAGCTGATGCAAGGGCTTGATCGTCGAGCGGTCAAACAACAGAAGGTCTTGCAAATGTTGGTTAACTGCGCTTTGCCTCACCAGGAATTTGTCGACCAAGAGATAGCCTCAACAGTACTAAAGTCTTTAGAAGAGAAAGGCTGGATTGAACGTATCGAGAAGAAGCCTGCAATCACCCAGTGGGGACAGCACGTTGAATGCGACGTCGAGAAGCCAAAGCTCAACCACGAACAAGCGCTGGCTATTGCGAGTGTAAATAGCCAAACAGGTTTTGCTTGCTATTTATTAGAGGGAGTAACTGGCTCTGGTAAAACAGAAGTTTACTTAAACCTTATCAAGCCAGTTTTAGAGCAAGGGAAACAAGCATTAGTTTTAGTACCTGAGATCGGTCTAACGCCCCAAACCATCAACCGCTTTAAGCATCGATTTAATGTCCCGGTAGACGTGATTCATTCAGGTTTGAATGAAACCGAGCGACTTAACGCTTGGCTTTCTGCCAGGGATAAAGCAGCGGGAATCATCATTGGCACTCGTTCAGCCCTGCTCACACCTTTTGCTGATTTGGGGATTATTATCGTGGATGAAGAGCATGACGCTTCTTATAAGCAACAAGACAGCTTGCGTTACCACGCTCGTGATGTTGCTGTCATGCGCGCCCATAAAGAGCAAGTACCGATTATCCTGGGCTCAGCCACACCTGCACTGGAGACATTGCACAATGCCCTGTCAGGCAAGTATCACCATTTAACACTAACCCGACGAGCTGGCTCTGCCGTACCAACCACCAATAAAGTGTTAGATGTAAAAGGTCAGTATTTAGAAAGTGGCTTATCTGCCCAACTGATTGCCGAGATGCGCAAGCATTTAAAAGCAGGCAATCAAGTGATGTTGTTTCTTAACCGTCGAGGCTTTTCGCCCGCTTTGATGTGCCATGAATGCGGTTGGATTGCAGAATGTAAACGCTGTGATGCGTACTATACGTTCCACCATTACAGCAACGAAATACGCTGCCATCACTGCGGATCACAACAACCGGTGATTCATCAATGTCAGGGGTGTGGTTCAACTCAATTGGTTACCGTCGGCGTAGGAACGGAACAACTCGAACAACAATTGGCTCAGTTATTTCCAGAATACAACGCTATTCGCATCGACAGAGACAGCACACGTCGCAAAGGTAGTTTGGAAGATGCCCTTGAATCAATTCGTAAAGGTGAACATCAAATTCTGATTGGCACCCAAATGCTGGCTAAGGGGCACCATTTTCCAAATGTAACGCTCGTTGCTCTTTTGGATGTTGATGGCTCTCTCTATAGTAGCGACTTCCGCGCTTCCGAGAGACTAGCGCAGTTGTTTATTCAGGTCGCAGGTCGTGCCGGCCGCGCAAGTAAACCTGGCGAGGTTATCCTGCAAACCCACCATCCTGAGCACAGCTTGCTGCAGGCCCTGCTTCAAAAAGACTATCGCCACTTTGCTATGACTGCTCTGGAAGAACGCAAACTGGCTCAGCTTCCGCCTTATAGTTTCTTGACTCTTTTCAAAGCAGAGGCAAACCAAAGTGAGGTAGTTGAAGACTTCCTGCGTCAGGTTCGTTTTACGTTAGAGTCACACCCTCTGTTCGATGATTCTTGTATGGTATTAGGCCCAACTCCTTCACCTTTGGCTAAGCGGGCTGGTAAATACCGCTGGCAACTATTACTACAAACTCAACATCGTTCATTGATGCAAAAGTTATTAACCAGTGCCAAACCTGCTATTGAGTTGTTGCCAAATGCTAAGAAAGTACGCTGGAATTTAGACATAGAACCACAAGATCTCAGCTAGCAAACGTTTAACTATGTAATGAATTACCATTTAATGTGACCAAAATCACACCGAGATTGCAATTTTTGTTAAACAGACCGTAACTTTCACTTTAGAAATGAATAGACTATCCAAATTAGAAAAGTCTAAAGTGACTTGTTTGCACAGGCTTAAATTAAAACAATGACTATTCCCATAAATTGATATCGCGGTGAAGAATCCATTTTCCCACTCGTTAACACGAACTGAGCGAAGAGCAAACACAGCTCTAACTCGGTTGATTACTCTGATTTCAAACCGGAATAACGTCACCTTGGCAAAAAATAAATGAGAGGTTAAAAACTATGGCGACAATGAAGGATGTTGCCCAGCTTGCGGGAGTGTCTACGGCTACGGTATCTCGAGCCTTAATGAATCCAGAGAAGGTCTCTTCTTCTACAAGAAAGAGAGTAGAAGAAGCCGTACTTGAAGCGGGTTATTCTCCAAACTCATTAGCGCGTAACTTACGTAGAAACGAATCAAAAACCATTGTTACTATCGTTCCCGACATCTGTGATCCTTATTTTTCTGAAATTATTCGCGGTATTGAAGATGCAGCCATGGAACATGGCTATCTAGTCCTTCTGGGCGATAGCGGACAACAGAAGAAACGCGAAAGCTCTTTCGTTAATCTCGTATTTACTAAGCAGGCAGATGGAATGCTACTGCTTGGTACAGATCTACCATTCGATGTCAGTAAGCCAGAACAAAAGAACTTACCTCCGATGGTAATGGCGTGTGAATTTGCGCCTGAACTCGAGCTTCCGACAGTACATATTGACAACCTGACCTCAGCATTTGAAGCGGTGAATTACCTGACCCAATTAGGTCATAAAAGCATTGCTCAAATCTCTGGACCAGATACAGCAATATTGTGTCAGTTCCGCCAACAAGGCTACCAACAAGCCCTGCGCCGTGCCGGCATCAATAAAGATCCACAATATAGTGTCATTACTGAATTCTCTTTTGATGGCGGAGCAAAAGCCGTTCGTAAACTGCTCGAATTGCCAGAGCCACCAACGGCTATTTTCTGTCACTGTGACACAATGGCCATCGGCGCAATTCAGGAAGCGAAAAAGCTTGGCTTACGAGTCCCGCAAGATCTCTCTGTTGTGGGCTTTGATGACATTAACTTCGCTCAGTACTGCGATCCACCGTTGACCACTATCTCTCAGCCTCGCTATGAGATTGGTCGACAAGCAATGCTAATGATGCTCGAGATGTTAAAAGGCCACGACGTGCATTCAGGCTCGCGTCTGCTTGAAACTAATCTCGTCATTCGCGGAAGTGCAGCGCCACCACAGCGCCCTTAACCTAAAGATTAGTATTCATCCCTAAAGCGGTGCTAAGGCGCCGCTTTTTATTTACCCTCCTGCTTTTTGTGTATCCCTGAATAAATATAAGCGAGAACTGAAACACACCCCTATACTCGGGCGTTGTCGCGCTTTAGCTATCAAGATTCTATCAATAGGGTGTTTTCTCAACTCGTTCTGGATTAACATATTTGCAAGAATCCTTGATGACCAGAAATAACCGTGGCAAATAGAGATTATGTAAGACGGGGGCGAGGCGCCCCAAAAAAGTCGACAAAAAAACAGCCGCCGATAAGAAAAAAGCCTTGGCGTAGTGGTCTGCTCGCTATCTTGCTAGTGGGTAGTTTTGGCTATGGTCTTTACCTTTTGAGTAGCGATCCAGAGCCTAAACAGCCTGTAGTGAAACAGCCAACAACCACTGTCAGTAAACCAAAACCGAAAAAAGATTTGCCGCCACCACCAGAAGAAAAATGGGAATATGTTGAGTCACTACCGAAACGTGAAGTTGAAGTTGTGGCCAAAGAAATTGAAGTTTCTAAAATTCCTTACATCATGCAGTGTGGCGCGTACAAAACCCAGGCACAAGCAGAAGAGCGCAAGCTTGCAATCGCATTCCAAGGGATGTCGAGCAAGATTCGTAAGAAAGAAGGCAGTTCATGGTATCGCGTGGTACTAGGTCCGTATAAGTTCAAACGTGATGCAGAACGTGACCGTCATAAACTGCAACGCGCGAAAATCGAGCCGTGCGCGATTTGGAAAGAAAATCTTTAAACTCAGGCCCTAGGAGCTAAGATCCTAGGGCCTTTCTTTTTGCCCCCTTGAATCCCCATTTCTCCTCCCCCATATACTGAATTAAATCCAAAGAGAAATAATCAAGAGGTCGACTGTGACTACCATTGTATCTGTACGTCGAAATAATAAAGTCGTCATCGCGGGTGATGGCCAAGTATCTCTAGGCAATACCGTAATGAAAGGTAATGCGCGCAAAGTTCGCCGCCTATACAACAACCAAGTACTAGCGGGCTTTGCCGGCGGTACTGCGGATGCCTTCACCCTTTTTGAGCGCTTCGAAAGCAAACTGCAAATGCACCAAGGTCACCTAACCAAAGCAGCAGTTGAGCTAGCCAAAGACTGGCGTAGCGATCGTGCTCTGCGCAAGCTCGAAGCCTTACTTGCCGTTGCCGACGAAACCGCATCGTTAATCATTACCGGTAATGGTGATGTCGTACAGCCAGAACACGACCTGATTGCGATTGGCTCTGGTGGTGCTTACGCACAAGCAGCAGCAACCGCCCTACTAGAAAACACAGATCTAGATGCTCGTGAGATCGCGGAAAAAGCTCTCAATATCGCGGGTGATATTTGTGTCTTCACTAACCATCACCACACGGTAGAAGAGCTAGACTCAACAGTAGAGCCTGAAAAACCAACCGCGTAATCGTAACGAAGTAAGGAAAGAATATGTCTGAAATGACGCCTCGCGAAATCGTTCATGAATTGAACCGCCACATTATCGGTCAAGAAAAAGCCAAACGTTCGGTTGCGATTGCACTTCGTAACCGCTGGCGCCGCATGCAGCTTGAAGAAAACTTGCGTGCCGAAGTGACGCCCAAAAACATCTTGATGATTGGTCCTACTGGTGTTGGTAAGACCGAAATCGCACGACGCCTCGCAAAACTGGCAAATGCCCCTTTCATCAAAGTTGAAGCGACAAAATTCACCGAAGTGGGTTACGTTGGTAAAGAAGTTGAAACCATCATCCGTGATCTAACAGATGTCGCGGTAAAAATGACGCATCAACAAGCGATGGAAAAAGTGAAGTTCCGCGCAGAAGAGCAAGCGGAAGAGCGTATTCTTGATGCGCTACTGCCACCGGCACGTGATAGCTGGGGTCAAGCAGAGCAAACGGAAGAGTCTTCTAACACTCGCCAGATCTTCCGTAAGAAACTGCGTGAGGGCCAACTAGACGATAAAGAAATTGAACTCGACGTAGCCGCACCACAAATGGGCGTAGAGATCATGGCGCCTCCTGGTATGGAAGAGATGACTAACCAGCTGCAAGGCATGTTCCAAAACCTCGCTGGCGACACTAAGAAAAAACGTAAGCTGAAAATCAAAGACGCAATGAAAGCGTTAGCGGAAGAAGAAGCGGCGAAACTGGTAAACCAAGAAGAGCTAAAAGAAGCAGCGATTTTCAACGTTGAAAACAACGGCATCGTATTTATCGATGAGATCGACAAGATCTGTAAACGCGGTGAGAGCTCAGGCCCAGACGTTTCACGCGAAGGTGTTCAGCGCGACCTACTTCCATTAATTGAAGGCAGCACAGTATCAACCAAGCACGGCATGGTAAAAACAGACCACATTCTGTTCGTTGCATCTGGTGCATTCCAAGTGGCAAAACCGTCTGACTTGATCCCAGAGTTGCAAGGTCGTCTACCAATTCGTGTTGAGCTAGAAGCACTAAGCAGCAACGACTTCAAACGTATTCTAACAGAGCCGAAAGCCTCTCTAACAGAGCAGTACGTTGCGTTGATGAAAACGGAAGATGTGGACATCGAGTTCACAGAAGACGGCATCACGCAAATCGCGGAAGCGGCATGGACGGTCAACGAAAGCACAGAAAACATCGGTGCTCGTCGCTTACACACGGTAATGGAACGCTTGATGGATGAAATCTCTTACGACGCAGCGGAGCAATCTGGCGCTAAATTCGTTATTGATTCCGCTTACGTGAAAGCGCGCCTAGGCGATACGATTGAAGATGAAGATCTAAGCCGATTTATCCTATAAATAGTAAGATTCAATTAGCCTAGTGAATTACATTGTGTAAATGTGCACACTTGGAAACTTTCATTTGGTTAATGTAAGTTCATTTAAGCCATTACCGTCACGCCACTTTTAATAGGGATGACACTGTGTAATGGCTTTCTTTATCTACCTAAGATTTTGTAGCTTATAGTTCGTCACAATGCTCGTTAGGTTTGACAGTAAGGTCTTGCAAAGATGTGGATTGCACTGTTTGGTCAAGCAATGCTGCTGATGTTCCAACTAAAACAGACACAACAACACCACTAGATGTAATAGTTCCTTTCGGACCAAATACTGGCGCAGCAGCGATCACACCTGCAACACTCGCTGTTCCAGTAATAGCCCTACCAAGCGTTTGATACAAAGACATAAAAACTCCATTATTAATAAGTAGAAAAAGGGTTGCCTTCGGCAACCCTTTTTATGGAAAAACAAACTTTGCAACGTCTCGTTATCTAACAAGAGCACCGTATGCATCAAATGATATATATTTATAAATTTCCAACATCCGTACTCTTATTAGGTGAACTTAATTCTATCGTTCACTTCACAACTTTTATCTCTCCATTATTGAACCGTCTCCTAAGTCAAAGTAGGTAACAGCAATTTCAACATAGCCAGAACTAAATAGTCTAAGCTCAAAATTAAATGTTCTCTGAAAACTTACTTAGTTGTTAAACATTTAGAATTCTTTCCAACTTCCCTTGGAATCAATTATTTTCAGATATATGTCCTCTTAGTGAAGTTCCTATCGTTTCACTCTTGGAGGACCTATGCCGACCGATAACCTTCACTACCATAAACAAAAGAAACACCAAGAAAATGAAATCCTAGAGCATGCTGCTGAAATCCTAGCTAACCGCTACGTTCGAGGTAATGCCCTTTGTAACCCTGAAGCAACCAAAGAGTATGTTCGATTCAAACTAGCCAGCGCGGAGCACGAGGTTTTCGCTCTGCTACTACTTGATAACCAGCACCGTGTCATCGAGTTTAAATCACTCTTTAAAGGCACCATTGACTCCGCCAGCGTTTATCCGCGCGAGGTCGTCAAAAGCGTCTTGGAAGTGAATGCAGCGGCAGTCATTCTGGCGCATAACCACCCTTCTGGTGACCCTTCCCCATCTCAAGCGGATAGGCGTATCACACGCAAGCTTATCGACGCTTTAGCGTTAGTGGATGTAAGGGTGCTTGACCATATCGTTGTGGGAGAAAGTAGTGTCTCGTTTGCAGAAAAGGGGTGGATATGATCAACACTATTTATGGTGGTGTTTCTTTAGCGCCACAATTGCGTCAGCAGTTGGAGAAGCTATTGAAGGGGTACTCTTTACCTGACAATGCCAAACAGTTGCTCTTGACTTGCCGCCAATTAAGCTACTACCGCCATGGCCGAGGCATTCACCCTGTTGAAGTGCAGTTCCAACGCACTGCAAATTCAGAGCCCTGGCAGATTGTCTTCTTTATCAGCTTTTCTTACCCATTTGAGAGCGCGCTCAACGTTCAGCCTGAACTGTACTTTCATCTTGCCAAGGGATGGTGTTATCAGCCCGATACAGGGGCGGTAAACCTTGAACATCCAGAAGTAATCGACCTTCTTCAGGTATGGATGAAAACGTTCGCTCGACATCTTTCAAGCATGGATTTTGACGATATCGATTTATCCATCGTTGGAAAGTAAGCCTCTGTCCCCCTTAATCACGACACTTCATGACGCAGGCGTGACAAATTGCGTCGTATCATTTCCGCTTAAAGTATTGATACGACAAGCTTTGTCGCGCCTTTTTGATATTGTCATACCCAACAGAACGAACCTTGTTGAACTGACCATGACGCAACCTAACCAAACTCAGTATCACCTTGAGCTTATCTTGGCGATTTACAACCTTATTCCTTACAATAAGAAAGTCACCGCCAGGCAAATTCAAGCTCAACTGTCCCCGCTTGGTTTAGAGCGCTCCTTGCGTACTATCCAACGTAATCTGTCCGCTATCTGTGCCATGTTTCCCAATGTAATGGTGGATGATAGAGACAAACCCTTTGGTTACCAAAAAACCGAAACTCTGAAGATGAGCACGACGGCTCACGAAGCGGTATTGATCTATTGGCTCATCGAGTCAACCAAGCATCATCTGCCTAGCAGCCTTGCTCCACTCTTAGATGACCTCCTTTCGAACATAACTCCTGAAGACATCAATAACATTCAAAATCATTGGTCATCCAAAGTTCCTATCACAGCCCCAACCCCATTGAGTAAACACGCTCAAGTCGATATCCAAATTTTTCAGATTGTATGTCTAGCGACACTTCAACAACGTCTTATCTCATTAAAGATAAACAAAGGAGACGGCACTCTACGCCTAACTAACGTTCAACCAATAAGTCTCGTACTCCATCACGGCAGCCCTTATCTCGTTTGGCGTACACACACGCATACCAAGTTGAACACCTTACCTCTTTGCAACATCCAGGAGGCCACGATGTCGAGCTTTCGCTTTGAGCTTCAAACAGATGCGACTCTGCTCTCGTCTGAAGTTAAAGAGCTGTTTGATATCGCTGACTCTCATCTTGAATTAAACAAAATAGTACCCTCTAAAACTTATTATGGAGAAATAGAATGAACCTATCTAAACCCCTACTTACCATCGCTCTCTTTACTATTCCTTTCGCCTTAATCGGATGTGGCGGCTCTTCTGGCGGGCGTGACAATAACGACTCAGGGCAATCATATCAATTTGGTGGTGCAGTACAGAAAGGTCCTCTACAGCCTGGTTCAGTCGTCACCACATATGAACTTAACCAAGACTTAGAAAAGACCGACATCTCTTACACCACTCAAATAGAGGACTATGAAGGTAATTACAACATGAATGAGCGATTCAATACGCCTTATGTCGAGCTCGTTGCACAGGGGAATTACTTTAATGAGCTGACAGGAAAAAGTGATGAGCAGATGCGCATGAGCGCTTTTGTCGATATGAACGCAACGACACAAGTGAACTTCAATGTTGCTACAGCGGCCATGAAAGCAAGTATCATGGCAAAGGTACAAGCCGGACAGACCTTTGAGGAGGCGGTGCATGAGGCGACCGCTGAGCTGCTAAGCCTTTACAGTTATGATCCTGAGCAATGGGCAGGTGGCATTAACTTCTATAACGTCAACCTTTCTAACGCTGGCGATACCAGCACTGTGCTACTCGTGATCTCTGCAAGTACTTTAACTATGGCAACCGAAAACGGACTCACGTTAGAGCAACAAATCGAGAAAATTGGTCAGGTATTGTTAGAACCTAACTCCGTTCAGTTTGAAGAAATGAAACAAGCTCTGACCAAGTACAGCCTAGCACTGTACAAAACAGCAGCTTACGAGAACACTCAGAAGTACTACGCAGACAACGGTCTAGACTTTGATATTCCACACGTAGATTACTTTATCGATGTTGATGGTGACGGCGTGTTACCTAACAAAGACTTACCTGTGTTTGCTTACACTGGCGGTGTTAATATCGGCTCTGATGAAATCGGAGGACTACGTCCAGCTGGTGCATGGGCTATCGACTACCAAGGTCGTCCTATGACATTCGAAGTTATTGGTGAATTCCAGCACGGTGAAATCGCATCAATTGAATACACTGATACTGGCGTTAGTATTTGGTATCGTCTAACGGATGTAGACTTTGAAGGTCAGTCATTCGAAGACTGCGTTACGGTTAATACAGTAAAGCCTGCACCTGCTAACTTTCCATGGAAGGCATGTGTAAATCTAACCAAATAGTAATCTTCAGCAGATCGAAAAAATAGGAGGCCTAGCTTCCTATTTTTTTGTCAGACTCCCAATGTCATTATGGAGCACAACGAAGCGTACTCAGAAATAATACATGAATAACTAAGTACGTGAGACGGCATTTACACTGACACAGACGTAGGGTCCTGAGGACGGATATCATTAACACTACTGATGTTATCGAGGCCAATCTACCAACAGTGCATGACCGTACCACCGAATGCTGCGTGCTTATTTAGCATACCCCGAATGGCAGGTTGAACCTAAGAGACCATGTGCTTTTCCAGTTATCTCTACACTTATAATCAATTTATAGAGCAATCACGTTTCGAAATACTAAACAGATGAGCAGATTAATATTAGCTATCATCCCTGACTAGTTCCAAAGCAACGTTTTCCTTCACCATAATGCTTCGTTCTATTTTTGGCAAAGTAGCTGAGTCTTGTAAAGAGGGCCTGGTATTTGTTCTCGAAGTCGTATTTATTTTGTTCTAAATAATGCGTACCTTTATAAACAAGTTGAACCAACCTATCTGCATTATCAACACACTCTCCTAGTGCGCTATTCCATGCATCCATAATGAGTCTTGCTAAACTTTCTTCATTATCTCTATAACCGCTACTCCAATATCTATCTTTATTAAAAAACAGGACAAGGTGATAGTGGTCATTTGTAGATTTATTCCTTTCCCTACACCAAACATACCGTAGGTGACATGGATATACCCTTTTACCACTCGCTTTCATTCTTTTTTCTTGCGCTTTTATTTTTGCCTTCAAGGATTCAAAGAATCGTTTAATGATATTTTTTTGATTAAATGTATTGTTCAAAATCTCATCTCTGAAAAGTATGTCTTTTTCACTGTCAGAAACAGGAAGTCTCAGATCCAGTCTTAACGCATGAACTCTCTTATAGTCTTTTAATACTTTAGACATGGTTAATATAATACGATCTAGATAGTGTGTATTGAGTTGATCGACCGGATAAAGAACCTCTAAACCTTTGTAAGTATAAGTCATCATTCATTCTCTTTGGTATTCATCCAAAGATATGAATTACTGTGTTATTTAATACATGGTATTTAAGGAGAGCATACCAATTCTACTGAGGTAGAGTGTATAGGATATAAGTACTTAGTTAAGTGAGTATGTACGGTTAACTATATATTTAATTATGTATGTATTTATGTATATTAACCATACCAACATATCTAGTAAGCGTTAATTCTAAGCCCCCTGTACAACACATGCGACAGAGCGACTCTGAAGTTAGCTACAACCATGAATGATTAGTGACTATCAACTTTTAACTTACATCACTGAAAAAACTACATTGTAGTTTTGAAAGATAAAGGTTGAGCAGATTGAAACTACATTGTAGTAAATGTAAGATACTGGCTGATAAAAATTACTATTTAAGAGGGTTTAATTATGGAAGATTACGATGTAATGATTAAAGATGAAAACATGGGAAAGTTCTATACTAACCAGCTATCAACACATGGTATTAGAGCAGTATGGGAAGAATCATTAAGTATTAAAGAAAATGAAAGTATAATAAATGCTGCTCTTAAATCATATTCATTTGAAGATTGCAAAAGGATTGTCGGGAAAATAGAAGAAAAATACAATTCAATTTTATACATAAAAAATGAAATACGAAAAAATGAAAGATTTTGTAATTTTTCATGGTTTTATATTCAAAAAAAACTATCAGGAAAACTATCATTAAATCCAAATGGAAGCAGTTTTAAAGAAAGAGTAGACTGGGTAATATCATATATAAGAAAGGTAAATAGAAGCAAACATAGCCATATTGAACTAGAGAGGGGTATTGTAAGAAAGTGGTATTTATCACTTGATAAAACTGAGATCATTTCATGGTTGAAAGATGATGAAGAAAAAATAAAGTGGGCATGGAGCTACATACTTAAACATGAGCCTTTGGTTATTAAATACATTTGGAATAATAAAAACTCAACGCAAGACCTGAAAGATTTCATTATCGCTTTTTTTGATGCAATTGAAGAGAACAAAAGAGAAATCACTATTAAAAGGATAAAAAAGGCATGGGATCAAAAGAAGTTTAGAGATAAAGTTCAATCTAAAAAGCAATATTGTATAAACTTATCTGAAAGCAGCAATGAAAAACTTAAAGCTATATCAATTTCAAAAAACATGAAAAGAAATAAAGTTATAGAATCACTCATAAATAATGAATACTTAAGGCTATAGGAATCTCGCTGTATTGCTTTTAATACTCATATTAGTTTACTTAATCGTCTCCTATTTGATTTAAGTTAATAGTGTACATAAAAATTTATGTCTATACTGGGCACATTGGTTACTAGCACGAAATTTCCATGAAACAATCTCTACAGATCTGGCTTGAAGCCGCTCGTCCAAAAACATTACCTCTGGCATTGGTCTCTATCTTAACTGGTAGCGTACTCGCCTACTCGGCAGGTCATTTTTCACTGACAATTGCCATCATGGCTTTCGTAACCGCGACATTGCTGCAAATTCTGTCCAACCTGGCAAACGACTATGGCGATGCCGTTCAAGGTACAGATAACGACAAACGCCTCGGCCCATTACGAGCGATGCAGTCAGGCGCTGTAAGTGCGAAACAGATGAAACAGGCAATTATCTTTAACATCGTTCTGACCGCTATCTCAGGCTTGATGTTAGTTTTCTATTCACTAAGTTCACTGGAAAGCATTGTCACTTTTATCGGGTTGGGAATTTTGGCCATTCTCGCAGCCATTGCTTATACCATGGGTAGTAAACCATACGGTTACGTGGGGCTTGGCGATATATCAGTGTTCTTGTTTTTTGGTCTACTCGGCGTATCCGGTACCTACTTCTTGCATACCGGTCACGTAGACACCACGCTATTCTTACCTGCTTTAGGCTGCGGTTTACTCGCCGTTGCAGTACTCAATATCAACAATATGCGTGATATAGAGAACGACCGAGAGTGTGGTAAACGCACGGTGGCGGTACGCTTAGGTCAACGTAAAGCCAAACAGTACCACTTTATTTTACTTGGCGGAGCTATCCTTGCCTTTGCGGCTTACTTGTTAATTCAAGACAAACCCGTTTGGATTAGCTTGCCATTTTTACTTAGTATTTATTTCGTGGCCGATCATGGTAAAGCGGTTTGGCATACACAAAAGCCCGCTCAGATAGCACCAATGATGCCAGTCATCGTGAAATGCTCTCTAGTCACCAACGTTTTGTTTGCAACAATTGTGGTAGCTCAAACTCTAGTAAGTTAAAAAAGGATTGTCATTGCATTGACTTAATGCCTAGATATACTCAAAGACAACCAATTTCTGTTTAGAAAGGTACGCTATGGAATACAATACCTCAGCACTCTGTGATATCTACCTCGACCAGGTAGATGTGGTTGAACCAATGTTCAGTAACTTTGGCGGTCGCGCTTCATTTGCCGGGCAAATCACCACCATCAAGTGTTTTGAAGATAATTCGTTGATCCGCGAGACATTAGAGCAAGATGGACTTGGTCGCGTTTTGTTAATTGACGGTGGCGGTTCCCTACGTAAAGCCCTTATCGATGCAGAAATCGCAACCATTGCGGAAGAAAACGAGTGGGAAGGCATTGTCGTTTACGGCTGTGTTCGTGAAGTCGATGAACTTGAAGATATGAATTTAGGCATTCAAGCCCTCGCTTCTATTCCTGTTGGAGCGACCAGCCAGGGTATTGGCGAATTGGATGTACCAGTCAACTTTGGCGGCGTCAGCTTCTTACCTGAAGATTATATTTATGCCGATAGCACCGGAATTATCCTGTCGCCAGAACCATTGAATATTGATTTAGAGTTGGATGAAGAAGCATAGCGAGTCTTAGGTGTCTAAGTTATAAGGTCTTCTCTTAGCTATCAGCGCCTAGCCTTATCTTAACATTTTCTACTTCCCTAAAACACAAACACCCGCTTAACGCGGGTGTTTTTAATTTGGAATGAAGAAGCTGAATTATTCCACTTCGTCCATTTTGCCAAGTAGTGCACGAATGCGCTCTTGCCATTGTGCGTGCTCTTGCTGTGCTTGTTGTGCTTTTTGCTCTAGCTCTTCACGTTGAGAGCGAAGCTCGTTCGCTTCTTCCGCAAGTTTAGCTTTATCTTCTTTCAGCTCTTCGACTTCCATCTGAAGAAGAGTGATTGTGTCAACTGCAGTTTGAATTTTAGATTCTAGTTGTTCTAGTACTTCAAAAGACATCTTGGCCTACCTATGTTATTCCGTTGGGACGATGTGCGAGATTGATGCACACCTAACCTATATAAGGTTCATTCTACTCAGCGTCGCGATGAGAAACACTCACTATATTCGATATTTTGCATCATTCGGTCAAAAAATCAGCGCAATCTCACTAAACGCTGACTTTTCTTGTCGCCGAATCATTTTTGAGCAAGGATTTTGCGTCCCGCCACGCTGAAAATCGCCCTAAGTATTGATCAAATTCAAGTTAGATAAAGTAAAAGCCTCGCAAAAAGGCAAACGTTTACTCGACCTTGTGATAGAATCGCCGCGCAAATTCTTCTTCCCTCTTGCTTACTTGGAGACATCATGAAACGCGATTTAGCAATGGCATTTTCCCGTGTGACTGAAGGTGCAGCTCTGGCTGGTTACAAATGGCTTGGCCGTGGCGATAAAAACGCAGCCGATGGCGCAGCTGTTGAAGTTATGCGCACGCTACTGAACAAAACAGATATCAGTGGTGAAATTGTCATTGGTGAAGGTGAAATCGATGATGCGCCAATGCTGTACATTGGTGAGCAAGTTGGTATTGGTGGTGATGAAGTGGATATTGCAGTCGACCCGATTGAAGGAACGCGTATGACGGCAATGGGACAATCGAACGCACTAGCCGTACTTGCCGCAGGTGAGAAAGGCAGCTTTCTTAAAGCGCCAGATATGTACATGGAAAAACTGGTTGTTGGCCCTGGTGCAAAAGGCGTAATTGACTTAGAAAAGCCGTTAAAAGAGAACCTAGAGAACGTAGCAAAAGCCCTGAACAAGACACTTGATACCCTAGTCGTTATTACCCTTGCGAAACCTCGCCACGATAACGTTATTGCAGAAATGCAAGCAATGGGCGTACGTGTCTTTGCGGTGCCTGATGGTGACGTGGCTGCCTCTATTCTGACTTGTATGCCAGACAGTGAAGTGGACATGATGTACTGTATTGGCGGTGCGCCAGAAGGGGTTGTATCAGCAGCGGTAATTCGAGCGCTAGACGGTGACATGCATGGTCGCCTGCTTCCTCGTCACGAAGTAAAAGGTGATACTGAAGAAAACCGCATTTACGGTGCAGATGAACTAAAACGCTGCGATGAAATGGGCGTAAAAGCGAATGTCGTCCTCAAAATGGAAGACATGGCTCGTAGCGACAATGTGGTATTTTCAGCTACAGGCATCACTAAAGGTGACTTGCTGGAAGGTATCTCTCGTCAAGGCAATATTGCAACCACAGAAACGCTGCTCGTGCGCGGTCGATGCCGAACTATTCGCCGCATCAAATCGACTCACTACTTAGATCGTAAAGATCCAGAAGTACGCGATATTATTCTTTAAGCATTTCTCGAGGCTCTCGCTCAGTCTGAGTTTGAGCCTTTCTTTCCGCGTAACCGGACAATAGATTCTGAATCACCTCGTTTCTCACTGTTCAGAGTGTATATATTGGTTCGCATAAACATAGCACCTACAAATCCACACTCAAATTAAGTCAACACTTTTCTTTACTAACCCTATCGAGCATAATATCTACTGACGTATAAATGGTGGGTATATGAAGACCGTAGATAGGATATTGCAAATCGTTAAGCGTGATGGTTCCGTCACTGCAAAACAACTCTCCTCTGAGCTAGGTATGACAACCATGGGGGCTCGTCAGCACCTGCAAAGTTTAGAAGATGATGGCATTCTTTCTATCCATGACGTAAAAGTAAAAGTTGGTCGCCCTGCTCGTCATTGGTCTCTCACTCAAAAAGGTCATGAGCAATTTGCTGACCGTCACGGTGAGTTGACCATTCAGTTTATAGAAGCTGTCGAACATATCTTTGGCAAAGATGGACTGGAAAAAGTCACATCAGAAAGGGAAAAACTCACGTTACAAAGTTATCGTCAGCATCTTGAGCAATGCGACTCTCTGCAAAGCAAACTAGAAACACTCGTCACGTTAAGAGAGCAAGAAGGCTATATGGCAGAGCTCGAGAAAGATGAGAACGGATTCATCTTGATCGAAAATCACTGTCCGATTTGTAAAGCCGCAACTCGCTGCCCAAGCTTGTGCCAGTCAGAATTAAGTGTCTTTCAGTCTTTACTTGGACGTGACACCAAAGTAGAGCGTACCGAACACATCATTAGCGGCCAAAGACGCTGCGTTTACCGCATCCAACAACTGCAGTAACCACCACAACCAAACATCGACATGCCGCACTTATTCAATCTCAGGCTTGAAAGCTTCTCTTATAAGTGAGACGGCTGAAGAATTCATCCTCTCTCCTCTTTCTAGTGGTATAGGCTTTTAGTAACTAAAGGCAATTTCCATAAGGATTTGGAGAGCATCGATGTCTACTCTACGTCATACCTCATCCCAAACTCTTCCTCCATTCGATGAGATGGTTCGAATGGCAGAGCGAGATCCCGAAGCTTTTGAGCAATTTCGTCATGAGATGGCGAAAGAGATGATCGAGAGCGCATCAGAAAATATGAAAGAAAGATTGTGGGCTCAACAAAGCCACATTGATAGAGTCATCAGCACGTGTAAAAACCCTCATCACACCAATGTGGTATTGATGAACGAGTTGCAAAAACAGGTCGTGAAGTTCAAAGCAGCACTAGAAGGGGAAGTAGCACCGACTCAAAACGCGGATGTGATTAGCTTAAATACGTTTAAAGATAGGGATGATTTTTACTAAAAGGCAGGAATAAGACTCTAGAACCCTAGAGTCTTATTCCAAAACATAGAGCTATACTTATTCCGGCTCAGGGCCATATTGGTTTGGTCCTGATGTCCCCTTTAAGAAACCACATTCAATTAGAATCCATAAACCACAAATCAGAGAAATGGAAGCGACGAACATCTGTGGGGTCGACGGCTCTTGCGCGGCAGGGCTAGTCATTGGCGTGGCAATTCGTCCTATAATCAACGGAATATTCAGTGCTAGCCAATAGATCGATTTGTTGCGGTCATGCCAACGCTTGGTGGTTATCGCCAAATCAGGGATCAACAGAACCACCAAGAAAATAGGAAGAAGCACATAGGAGAGAGTAGGAAGCAGTTGGCTGATACCGGCACCAAAGCCTAAAATGGACACATAGTAAATTACGTTCCAAATCCAGTAGGTTTTACGGTTTATACGTCCTTGAAAAGAAAACAGTAACTCTTTAGTCGACATCAAATTTTACCCCAAAGTAGAAAGGTTATAGATTAGCCGAGTCGATATAGTTTGGAAAGGACACCGATAGCTTGGGTGCCCACAACGACCTTACTACAAGCAGAGCCAGGCTGAGAATTCGTAACAATAACCCCTCGCTATTCTCAGGTAATTAAGCGCAACCTAGTTCACTACCTTTTGGAAGCTATCTATATCCATGTCTCGGATATTGACCGTTAAACTGTGCACGTGACTGGCTTGCTCTTGAAGAGTCGCCATCAAGGCTCGTGACAGTTCTCGCTTTTGTTCTTGGGAGCGACCAGATAACAAATCAAAGTTGATATGGATAAAGTCGAGGCTATCTCCCTCCTCTCCTATTAACCAATTGTGGCAACGGAGCGTTCTAGATTTCACCGACGCGAGTTCAAAAAGGCCACTTTCTAACGCCGTTTTATGTAAATCCTCCAACAACCCCTGAACATTGACGCGTTCTTCCACCGAATTTGAATACTCTAAAACTAAGTTTGGCATTTTGATTCCTTTCTACAACAGAATAAATTCAGTGCGTAGTAATACCAATCTAGCCAGCGATTTCCGAGAAATGAACTATCATTCTGTCTACGCGATCACCAATCGATTGCTTTTAACAAAAATAACAGGATCGATGCTTGGTCGAATCAGTGAAGAAAGCCGGACAAGACATGACGCCAATCATGATCTGTTCACATTATTCTGTTATATTCCTACGTAGATTTTTTACATTAATAGACTATTTACATTAAAAATAAGGGAGATATTCCTATGCGTCGTCCTGTAGTGATGGGTAACTGGAAACTAAACGGCAGCAAAGCAATGGTAACTGAGCTGCTAACTGGTCTTAACGCTGAGCTTGAAGGCGTTGAAGGTGTTGACGTAGCAGTAGCTCCACCTGCACTTTACCTAGATCTGGCTGAGCGTCTAATTGTTGAAGGCGGTAACAAGATCATCCTAGGTGCTCAAAACACTGACCTAAATAACAGCGGTGCTTTCACTGGCGACATGTCTCCAGAAATGCTGAAAGACTTCGGTGCTTCTCACATCATCATCGGTCACTCAGAGCGTCGTGAATACCACAACGAATCTGACGAGTTCATCGCTAAGAAATTCAACTTCCTAAAAGAAAACGGTCTAACTCCTGTTTTCTGTATCGGTGAATCTGAAGCTCAAAACGAAGCTGGCGAAACTGAAGCTGTATGCGCACGTCAAATCAACGCAGTTATAGACACTTACGGTGTTGAAGCTCTAAACGGCGCAATCATCGCTTACGAACCAATCTGGGCTATCGGTACTGGTAAAGCAGCAACAGCTGAAGATGCACAACGCATCCACGCTTCTATCCGCGCACTAATCGCAGCGAAAGACGAAGCGGTTGCAGCACAAGTAATCATCCAATACGGTGGTTCTGTTAAGCCAGAAAACGCTGAGGCTTACTTCTCACAACCAGACATCGACGGCGCTCTAGTTGGCGGTGCTTCTCTAGACGCGAAAAGCTTCGCAGCAATCGCTAAAGCAGCGGCTAAAGCAAAAGCTTAATCTCGTTTTTACTGAGAGTAGAAATAACAAAGGGATGCATCATGCATCCCTTTTTGTTTGCTTACGATCTAATGAGTTTTGTCATTCCAAGGAGTCTAAGCGACATCAGGAATCTACTCTCCGCACACACCCAAATCAAACCAGCAAAACAACAGAAATAATCTATAAGAGTCCCGTCATTCCGAGGAGCCTAAGCGACATCAGGAATCTACTAACCGCATGTGTCAAACCAAAAGTTAAGTAACGAAAAACGCCTTACATCAAAACAAAGAACCTAATCGCACTTCCGATTATTCCCACTCAATTCCATCCAACCAACGAACTCTATTCACTTACCCTACCCTCAAGATTTAGTATTGACCTATGCTTGCTCAAGGAGGAGCAATCGACATGACAACACCCATATCAGACATCGCCAGTGTGATTCACCATGGTGGGAAACATACCGTCACTGGCTCTTGTCATGAATTGAAACTGCCACACGGTAGCATCTTGATCGATTGCGGACTCTTCCAAGGCAAAGACATCCATTTTGGCAACCGCAGGGCATCATTGGATATTGAGTTTCCGGTTAAACACATCAAAGCATTAGTCCTGACTCATACTCATATCGATCATATTGGACGCCTACCTTGGTTACTGGCTGCTGGATTTAAAGGCCCCATTTACTGCACCAAAGCAACAGCCGAACTGGTACCGCTCATGCTAGAAGATGGATTAAAGCTGCAACTGGGTTTGAACTTCCATCAGAGTCAACAAGTCCTCAATGTCATTAAAAAACAGCTGAGACCCCATGACTACCAACAATGGCTGCAACTTGGTAAGCAATGTTACCTACGCTTTCAGCCTGCGGGGCACATTCTTGGTTCCGCTTACGTGGAATTCAAACTTCCCAATCATGAAATCATCGTATTTTCCGGCGATCTAGGTCCGTCCAATACCCCGCTCTTACCCGATCCTATGCCGCCAAAGCGTGCCGACTATTTGTTCATCGAGTCCACATACGGCAACAAAGAGCATGAAGACGCAGCCACTCGAACTGAGCGCTTGAACGCCATTATCGATCACGCACTGCGAGACGGTGGTGTAATTCTGATCCCAGCTTTCAGCGTAGGACGTACGCAGGAGCTGTTATTCGATATTGAGCAACTGATTCACCAACGCAACTTGTCGTCTTCTTTGCCAATCATCCTAGACTCACCGCTTGCGAAAGGAGTCACGAAGACCTACCGCCGTTTCAAAAAACTGTGGGGAAAAGAAGCAAAGCAAAAGCTCAACAATCATCGTCATCCCCTCGCCTTTGAACAATGCATTACTGTGGAAACCCATCGAGAACATCAAGCATTAATAAATCGACTAGCCTCCACCGATGAACCTGCGATTGTCGTTGCGGCATCCGGTATGTGCGAAGGTGGAAGAATCGTCAATTACTTAAAAGCACTCTTACCGGATGAGAGAGATGATGTGTTGTTTGCGGGTTATCAGGCGCAAGGAACCTTAGGTCGAGAAATCCAATCAGGCAGCCACACGGTGGATATCGGTAACCAACCAATCGAAGCCAACGCGCTGGTCCATACCATCTCTGGATATTCTGCACACGCAGACCAAAGCGATTTATTGAAGTTTGTTACTGGTATTCCAGCACAACCAAAAGCCGTGCATTTGATACATGGAGAGAAAGAAGCAAAAAAAGAGTTAGGAGAAAAGTTGGAAGCAGAGGGAATTGAGGTGGTGTATTAAACTAATATCAGCAGACATTAGAACGATACAGTCTAGTTCTTACTTATTGTTAATGAGTGAAAACAGCATAAGAATTTGAATATCAACGTGCTTTAACTAAGCTTTGTACGTCAGAAAGCCATGTTAAAGCACATTGGTAACGAGACTGAACAACTATGCAGGTTCAGCAACCTTTACGGTTGGTGTTTTAGCAAGCTCAGCGCTAGACGCTTTTTTGTATAGGTTCTCGTAGCAGTAGTTTGTCGCCTCGATGTAACCTTCTACACTACCACAGTCAAAACGCTGACCTTTAAATTTATAAGCGATAACACAACCAGATTGAGCTTGTTGCATCAATGCGTCAGTGATTTGGATTTCTCCACCTTTGCCTGGTTCTGTATTTTCGATAAGATCAAAAATATCTGGCGTTAAGATATAGCGACCAATAATTGCTAAGTTACTTGGTGCTGTGCCCGGTTCTGGCTTCTCTACCATGTTATCAATTCGGAAGATGTCATCTTTGATCATCTCACCAGCAATCACTCCGTATTTATGGGTCTCAGTTTCAGGAACTTCTTGAACCGCAACAATAGAGCAGCGGAACTGCTTGTAAAGCTCAACCATCTGCGCTAATACGCCCTGCTCTTCATTCACACAAAGATCATCTGCCAGTACAACAGCAAATGGCTCATCACCCACCAACTCACGACCGGTCAAGATAGCATGACCAAGACCTTTCATCTCACGCTGACGTATGTATGTGTAACTCGCTGAATCAATCAAAGAACGGATATCGTCCAACAGTGCTTCTTTGCTTGTTCCTGAAATTTGATGCTCCAACTCATAGTTTTTATCGAAGTGGTCCATCAAAGAGTGCTTACCACGACCAGTGACAATACACATACCATCCATGCCCGCTTCTATCGCTTCCTCAACACCATATTCAATCAATGGTTTGTTGACTACCGGCATCATTTCTTTCGGCATGGATTTTGTTGCAGGTAGAAAACGAGTACCGTAGCCTGCTGCAGGAAAAAGACATTTTTTAATCATTTTTAAATTCACCAACTGTAAAAAAGCCCTCATGCATGAGGGCCATATATTATCGTTATACTAAAAATTTAATCACTACCAAACAAGTCACGCGTGTAAACTTTATCCGCAACGTCAGCTAACTCTTCCACCATGCGGTTAGAAACAATCACATCCGCACTTTGTTTGAATTCGTTCAGATCTTTAATCACTCGAGAGTTAAAGAAATCTTCTTCTTTCAGTACAGGCTCATACACTACGACCTCAACGCCTTTCGCTTTGATGCGTTTCATGATGCCTTGGATAGAGGAAGCGCGGAAGTTATCAGAACCCGCTTTCATGATTAGACGGTAAATACCCACAACTTTTGGTTCACGCTTGAGGATTGACTCCGCCACAAAGTCTTTACGAGTACGGTTTGCATCCACAATCGCACCGATGATGTTGTTTGGCACTTCTTGGTAGTTAGCAAGCAGCTGCTTGGTGTCTTTTGGAAGGCAGTACCCACCGTAACCGAAGGATGGGTTGTTGTAGTGGTTGCCAATACGCGGGTCTAAACCTACGCCCTCAATGATCTGACGAGCATCTAAACCATGCGCCTCCGCATAAGAGTCTAGTTCATTGAAGTATGCGACACGCATAGCAAGGTAAGTGTTAGAAAACAGTTTAACCGCTTCCGCTTCAGTAGAGTCAGTAAAGAGAACTTGGATATCTTCTTTAACCGCACCTTCAACTAACAAACCTGCAAACATTTCTGCACGTTCGCTACGCTCACCGACAATGATACGAGATGGGTGAAGGTTATCGTAAAGCGCTTTACCTTCACGCAGGAACTCTGGGGAGAAGATGACATTCTCACAACCCAATTCTTCTTTAATGCGCGCGGTATAACCCACTGGCACGGTAGACTTGATTACCATTACCGCTTCTGGGTTAATCGCCATCACATCTTTAATCACCGCCTCAACGGAAGAAGTATTAAAATAGTTGCTTTGCGGATCGTAATCCGTAGGTGTTGCAATCACCACATATTCAGCACCTTGGTACGCTTGTTCTTTATCTAACGTAGCCACAAAGTTTAGTGTTTTCGTCGCAAGAAAATGTTCAATTTCAGCATCCACAATTGGTGATTGCTTACAGTTCAACATTTCCACTTTTTCTTCGATGATGTCTACTGCAACCACTTCATGGTTTTGTGCTAACAACATAGCATTGGAAAGCCCAACATAGCCGGTCCCAGCAACTGCAATTTTCATGGATTAATCCTTCATTTTATTTTTGCTAAAGAATATCAGAATTTGTAGTAAAGATCCTAGGGTCTTAGGGGCTTAGAGCCCTAAAAAGAGTTTTTGGAGGTTTGGGGATTAATATGGGTTTTGAGGAAGTTATTTGAAGAAAGAATACAGAAAAGCACATCATCACCAATTGTGTCATTCCAACGAGTCTTCGCGAGACTAGGAATCTATTATCAGCGTACTGATTCATTTCGATTAACACCTTAGTGGATTCGCTCTCTTTCAGTAGATTCTTAATCACCTCGTCCCTAGTTGTTCGATGTATGGACTCCCCCTCCAAGAAGGAGCTAAAATTTGAGTACAAACAGAAATTTTAATCGGGAACCATCCCGCAAACTTTAGAAAATGGCGATAGTGAACTTCCTGATATATTGCGCCTTTATTTGCACCATATGTATAACTTGCACCAAGGCTTTCAGAACAAAAAGTTTAGATTGAAAAAAGAATTGAGTTACTACATCAACTTGCATTCAGAGTGCAAAAAACTACTTGAACTGAAGGGATTGGCCCTATCAATGATCTCGGCCTCTGCTTGTATTGGTTTAACACCAAAGCAGTACAGTACTGGAGATGTCACAACTATGCTTGGTATTAGTAAGAAAATAGAAAACAAAAGGCTGCGTGCAAATCTCATCCAAGGTGCACTATCCGTTGGACTGCTTCAGTATCGAGAGCCTAAAAATGGTAAGGAGACTTGGCTAAAAACCTTGATAGTTAGAGCTGGTCTAAGAAGAGCTGCTGTCGCGTTAGCGAATAAAAGCATACGCACTGCATGGCCTATGCTGAAACATGACACTCAGTACTCTACTTCATTTAAACATGCTGCCTAGCAGCTAAATCTATACTTGCGAAATTTAGTTACTACTCGTAAGTTAGAGGCACTTGATACTCACTGCCATAATGAAGCAGTGCCCAAGCTGTTCTTCTGGTCTTATTTGCTAAAGCAACCGCGGCTTTCATTAACCCTGCACACTGAATCAGTGACTTGAGCCAAGTCTCTTTAACATTCCTTGGCTCTCGTTTATCTACAACCTTCGCAACAGCAAACGCTCCCTGTATCAAGCTTGAACGTAACTTCTTCTGTCCAACTTTTTTGCTGATACCCAAAAGGGTAACTCTTCCTCCAGTACGATGCTGTTTTGGAGTAAGTCCAATACAAGCCGAAGCCTCTCGACCATTTTTTGAAGTTACCGCCAGTGGCTCCTAACGAAAGATAAAGCCCTAAAGCATTGGATAGTAGTAGACTTTTTCATGTATGGACTCCTTAGATTTAGGCTTTGAAACCATAAATTCTAGCTCCCTCCTTCGGGAGGGAGTCCATACATCGCGAGCCTTAGCGAGATTAGGAATATTTTAACAACACTCTGGTAAGTTACGATGGTCGCCATAGTGATGATTTTTCGCAGAGAAATAACCTCTGAGCAAGAAAGCTCTCAACTATTTAATAAGAATAGCGTAATGCCTCACAGCTGTTACAAATCCGATCTTTTGAAATTATTGCATTTAGGCTAGAATCACCGCGTTATAATTAAAAATAATTTGTTGGCAGTTTATGTTTCTAGAGCTTAGTTTTATCTTCTTTTCTTCTTTTACCACGCTGTTCTTAATGCGTAAAGTGGCAAAAAAAATTGGTTTGGTCGACAAACCAAATGCAAGAAAACTACATGATGGTGCAGTGCCGTTAGTTGGCGGCATTTCAATCTGTTTAGTTCTCGCACAGTATCTAACATTCAAACCCGATACGATTGAACACAGTTGGTTATACTTATTATGTATTTGTATCTTGACCATTACCGGCGCGATTGACGATAAAATCGATCTGAGTTTTAAAATCCGTATGGGTGTTCAAGCTCTACTTTCTATTGTGATGATGAAAGTCGCTGGCATTGAACTTCATAGCCTTGGAGATATGTTCGGATTAGGCCAGATATCTCTCGGATGGTTAGGCACCATTATGACCATTTTTGCAGTCATTGGCGCAATCAATGCGTTTAATATGGTCGATGGGATTGATGGCTTACTCGGTGGACTTTCGATTGTCACTCTTGGTGCTCTTGCATATTTATTGCAAGTCGACAGCCAACATGGCGCCGCTTACTTATGTATAGTCATTATTGTCGCGATGCTACCTTACATTTTCATGAACTTAGGAATTTTAGGCCGCGAGCGAAAAGTGTTTATGGGGGATGCGGGCAGCATGATGATCGGCTTTACCGTGATTTGGCTACTTCTTGGTGTTAGCCAGGCGGAACAAACAGAGCCACTAATGCGCCCAGTTACCGCGCTTTGGCTTATCGCGCTACCACTGATGGACATGGCTGCGATCATGATCCGCCGTGTACGCCGTGGGGATTCACCGTTTAAACCTGACCGAGAGCACTTGCACCATATCTTCCAGCGCTTAGGCCTTGGCCCACGCCAAACGTTAGTCGCTATTTGCACCATTGCTTTAGCCTTTGCCGCTTTCGGTATCTATGGTGAAAATGCCATCTTTCCTGAAGTAGTAATGTTTGGTTTATTCATTGGGTGTTTTGTTGGCTACGCAACAACTCTGGCTTATGTGTGGCGCATTACTAGCTATTTAAGAAGCAAGTTTGGTAAATCAACTCAAGCGCAAGGTTCAAGCTCTTAATCGACTTAAAGACTAGGGCGTGTTGATCTTTGCTCTACATTTCGTATTCAGCAATACATCGGTAGCCACATTAACATAAATGCTAGCGATAACATGCTGGCATAATTCCTTTCTAGCTTGTCATATCTACCTGAAATTGCTCAATAATGCTTAATTCTCGCAAAAGCATTTTCTTCCAAGTGACGATACTTGTATAGACACTAATCCATGCTGGCTTTGTCTATATCTTGCCCGTAATTGCGTTTAACAATTACCGTTTCTCCACCATGTTCCTTAACAAAAGTAAGAAAAAGTTGTAAGCGGGTATTTCCACCCACCTAGCTTTTAGCTGGTCTGTTGCTATATGGCAGAAGGTCACTGACGTCACAACTCGGTTCTCGTTGCGGTAACTCTGTCAGTACGTGCCGTAGATAAGCACAAGGTTCAACATTATTTGCTCGGCAAGTCTGCACGATACTGAACAATACAACACTGGCGTTGGTGCCACTTTGTGTGTCGCTGAACAACCACGCTTTTCGACCAACGGCCACTGGACGGATCTCTCAAGCCGATTATTATCAATCGGGTATAGCCCATGTCCTACATATCTCTTAAGATAGGACCATTGGTTAAGCACATAACCGACCGCTCTTCCCATCGCACTTTTGGGAAGTAGGTTTGCCGCGGCTTTGTCTAGCTAAGCGTAGAAGGCGGTGAGTATTGGAACTGCCTCTTTTTGCCGGAGCTGGCATCGTTCATCAGAAGATAAGTTTTTGCCTTTCTTCTCTACAGTGTACAACTTTGGGATATAGCTCAGTGCCAGCTTAGCCTGTCCCGCTATTTTAGGACTCAGATCTAATGCATCTTTGAACTTACTTCTGACACGAGCCCAACAACCCAGATGCTGAACGTTATCCAACATTCGCCGTGCTGAATAGCCATCCGCCATAATGCTTCCAGCATATTTGTTGAGGAACTGCTTAGGGTAGTTATGTTCTCGTCTGGGTTGATACTCGAATAAAGTAACTGGCGTTAGGCTGTGCTCTGGACTGGCATAGGCCCACAGATAAGACTTATTTTCCGCTTTCTTATTGGGTTCTTTGAGAACCTGAAGCGTCGTCTCATCACCATGGATAGCTGGCTCTTTCAGTAAAGCTTGGTGCAAGGCATTAATAAATGGGAGACAAGAGTTCGGCAGTTTTGATCATCCAGTTCGCCGGAGTGGTACGTTGGATATCTAAGCCCACTAGGAACAGCTCTTTTTCTATACGATGAGCGGAAGCCATCTACATATTTGCTTACAGCAAAGGTTGCTAAGATCCCAGCTGTGGCGATATTTCCTGGTAATGGCTGCTGATTAACCACTTTGCTACCTGTGCCCTGTTGCTCACAGTGACGGCAAGCGTACTTTTTAGGCTCATGGCGAAGCACTTTGAGTTGCTTAGGAATGATCTCAAGCTGATCTGACGTTTCTACGCCGATAGCTTGTAGTGAGCTTTGGTAGCAATCGCAGACTTTTTCACTGTCCGGTAAATCATGCTCAATCACTTCACGAGACAAATCTAGATTGCTAGGTTTGCGGCCTCTTTTAAGAGTGTAGATGATGGTTTCGGTTTCAGGCTCATCATTGTCAACAGGGGCATCGTTAAGTTGCTCAGCCTCATTGAATGAGTAACCTTGTGCTGGGAACTTTACACTCTGAGGAAGATACGCTTGTCCTGAGCACGGCGAAATTGTTTCCACATATCCGCATGCGATGTGTTTTCAACCAAGCTATCGATGTACGCTTGGATTTCTGGGGTGATGCCCGCAAGGCTTGCTGAGTTCCTTTTCCATACATTAAGTATATTAAAAACATAAACATATGCATGATTTATTACTTTTTTACAATAATTCAAACCGATTCGCAGCTCTGAGCAACGGCATTTTGCCAGTTTAATCCACCGAGCACCCAACGTAATTGTCTCGCCGTCACCTCGAGTGCGACGGTGTCTTTGGGGCGGGTTGGCCATTTGAACCGTCCTTTCTCCAACCGCCGATAATGGAACCTGAACTCATTGGTATCCCATTGAATAATATTTAGTTTGTCACGCCCACGATTGCCGAACACGTAAGCGGTAAGTAAACCAGTGAAGCCTCAGTCAACGCTACTCAGATCAATATTCCACGGCATCAGATCCGACATGTCATCGGCGAGTGAACGCTTCGGTAATTCGATGAACAGAAGCCGGAAGTAATAGTAAGGATTGATGTCATTGGCCCGACAGGTCATCACCAAGCTATACAGATTCGCATTGGCTTTCGCGCCACCGACTGACGTTGAGAACATCCAGTTTTTCGGCCTGTCGTGAACGGCCGGATATCCCGCTCTGTCACATTGTTGTCGATGCTGATATGTCCACCTTCCAGGTAAGTCAGCAGTTTGGGCCATTAATTTCTGGCGTAGGTGATGGCCTGGCCCAATGATCCTTTGGGCAAGATATTCAGGCTACCCAGCCACGCTTTTAAGTCATTCAGAATGGGCAGACTTTCTTGTATCCTCATCTGTTGGCGTGCTTCGGGCGACAGGTTTTTGGCTCGCTTCTCTATGCCGTACAGTTTGGCGATGTACGTCAGGGCTTTTTCGGGTTTCCCTGCGTTTTTCGAAGGGGATGCCTTTTGCGCGTCCGTGAACTTGCGACGGACATGTGCCATGCACACGGCTTGGGTGACACCGTCTACGGTGTCATAACCACTGTAACCATCGGACAACAGATAACCGTGGTAATCACCAAGGAACTCGCGCACACACGCGCCCGCTCGGCTGGGGTGATAGTCGTAAATCACCACAGGATTGGGGGTGAACTCGCCGCTGCGATAGACCCACATATAGGATTTGGATTGCGCTTGCCTGTCTTCTTCTCTCAACACCTGTGGCGTGGCTGATATCGATGCCGGAACGTAGAGGATATCGACCTGACGGTACAGCGGCAGCACATCGACGTATTTGGCGGTGACGAAGGTGGCGAAGGCCTCGCCGCTGCCAAGGCTTTTTGGGATCATGCTCACCGGTTTCGGGGCGGTGACTACTTTGCTGGTTTCTGCTGTTTGCTCACACTGGCGACAAGCATACTTGGTGCGCTCGTGGCGGATGACACTCACTTGCTGAGGCAGGATTTTCAGGGTTTCGCTGACTTCCTTGCCGCATTCGTGTAACAGCGCGTCACAGCCGTCCAAGTACGGGACATTTAAGGCGTGAGGTCGGCAGGCAGTGGCTTACGGCCGGTTTTTTGCGCGCTTTGGGTGAGGAAGGTAACGCGTCTTGCTGTTCCGCTTCGTTAAACGTACCTTTGGCGACCTTTTCGCTTTGGGAAGCAAAGCGTTTGGATTTGCTGAGGTTGAGTTGCTCAACAAGTAATTGCACCTGGGTTTTCAGGGCCACGACTTCTTCCGCCATAGCTTGCTTTTCCTGTTCGAGTTTTAGCAGTATGGCATTAAGTTGTTCTACATCGTCAGGGAAGTCGGTCATTGGGTGTCATCTACAGCATGGAATGATGCCCAGTGTAGCGGCTAGGATCGTTCAAGAGCAAAGTGACGATCAGTATCTGGCGTCACACTTCCAGCCCATGTAAGGGCCGATGGGCTTTGCTGCTCTCGAGTGAGAGCCCAGAGAGCAACCAGTGAAGCTTCGGTTTACTGATAACAATCACGCCCTGGGAGTTCGGACGTGGCCACTTGAAAGTGCCTTTCTCCAAACGGCGATAGTAAAGCCAAAACCCGTTGGTATCCCAAAATAATATTTTGAGTTTATCGAGTCCGCGATTGCAGAAGATGAACCAGGCTTCGCTGAACGGATCCATGTTCAGTTGATCGGCGACAATCAGCTACAACCTATCAATGGACTTGTGGATATCGGTCACACCAGAAACCAGAAACCAGAAAGACCTTGCCGGAATGTGTCATTGCAACACATCGACCCAATGTTTGATTTGTGCGGGACTGAGCGCCGCTGGCAACTCTGCACTGTCTCAGGGGAGCGCAGTCGCTTAGACCAGTAGAAGAAGGTTTGATAGCTAATACCGTTGTCTTCGCAAAACTGCTTGATAGATAGCTGACTTTGCTTTTGTTGCTCGATGACGGATGTCCAGTGCGCGCGTTTTGTGCTTGGTTTATAATGCCTCCATTGAAAAAGACACTATGTCAAAGCGTCGGCATTATTGGTATGTGGGGTTTATTAAGCGCTTACCCGAACAAACCAATGTGGACCGATAGAGTCGAGCGCCAACACATCTTCAACTAACAGAGCGAGTGTGTTGAGTGACTTACGCATATCGGTCACACCAGTGGCGAGGTTGAATTGGCTCCTTAGTGACGTAATCATGGGAGCATCTTTAACAACTGAGGGAGCAAGTCGAGTAGCGATTCATTGCTAACTTAAACCCGGTAGCCTGTTGGCGTTTCGATGACAATCGGGCTTTGCGGAGTGAGTGTTGGCAAAGGAACGATGATGGTTTTGCTTTGCTTTTTGGGCGTAGCGAGTTTCTTCTGCCAATAGTAGAAGGTCAGTACGGACAGCTGCTGTTGCGCTCACCAGTCGTTGATAGTGCTGTCGCTGTCTTTTTGCTGCTGAAGGCGCTCTTGCCAGAGATGACTCTTATCTTTATGAGTCATGGTATAGCTCCTTGATAGAAGACCTATACCAATATTATTTGATTTTACTTGGGGAAATGTGTGGCTAAATGGGCGCTTACTCTCACAGAGTTTAGCTTGCAAAGCCCTCACTTGGGTCAGGTTCAAGTCTCACGGCAGTTAAAAGTCAAATACTCTGTGGAAATCAGCCCTAATGACGTCAGGTATATATGGTTGAGAGAAAACATGAATACAGCAGCATGAGACTGGCTAAGCTAGAGCTGCTTCCCAAGTCGGCTGAGTTGCCAACTTGGAATATCGCAGCTAGTGTGACTACGGCAAAGTCGGTTGGTAATGATACCGTCAGTCTCCCTTGGTAGTCACACTAATGCACATTATTCGATGTCATACCCGACTGTCACGAACTGGATCGTGCTCTGCGCGGACATTTATCTCTGTTGAAGAATCAGTGCTAAATTCACACTTCTGTAATTATCGAATAATCAAGCACGTTTATTGAACACTTGAAATATACAACCCCCTTGAACGAAAACGAAAATTATTAAAGTCTAATTCTTATAAATAAGCATTGAATAAATCACAAAAATTATTGTGGCTATTTTATTAACCAAAGATAATAATAAAACTACACATCCTTATTTCTATAATGCACAGAGCATAATACAGATAATAAATCATTGGCTAAAACATCTCGACTAAAATTCTTAGCAGCAGACAAACTGTTCCGTCTATATTGATCATACAGAACAGGATCATTATAAAGTGTCAGAATAGCGTTAACTATTTCATCTACATTCTCACTATCAACTGCTAAGCCAGCTCCTGATTCTAATAAGATAGAAGTAGCCTCCCCTTTCGGCACACTCATGATCGTTGGTATACCCATTGCCATACATTCAAAAATCTTAGACGGAATAACCGTTGAAAACAAGCTATTGTTAATCAATGGAACCAATGACACATCACAAGTAGACCATAGCTTAGGCATCGTTTCTTTTGGTTGTCTGTCTATTAATACAACATTTGATAAGCCTCTATCTTTAACCAATTTGACGATTTTTTCTCTAGACGCTCCCCCTCCGGCAAAACAAAATCTTATACCATCATGATCTTTTAACCTTTCGGCCACTGTGACAATATGCTCCAAACCGTGTGCCATACCATGAGTGCCTATATAGCTGACAACAAACTTATTTGTAAGATCATAAGATACTGTCAACTTCTTATCTTTAATCTGAGGCTTGTAACAATTTAAATCTACACCATTTCTAACGACTTCTATTTTACTTTCATCAACGCCTCTTTTAATAAGCTCCTCTTTGAAAGAATTAGTAACAGAAACAATTGCGTCTGCTCGCCTATACAGAAATAATTCAAGACTTTCCAGTAAACGAATAACTTTACTATCTTTCATTGCCCCTACAGCTGTAATAGAAGCAGGCCATATATCTCTTAGCTCAAAAATAAATGGTCTTCTTTTTACGACCGATACTGCCCAACCAGCACAAGCGCAAAAGAACTGAGGAGAAGTAGCAACGACTACATCCGCTCGCCTTTGAAAAAGGCTTGCAATAAAGCCACTGAACATAAAAGATAAGTAATCGAGCGTGCGTTTGATAAAACCCTCGTTAGCAGTAATATATGTTTTGACTCTGACAACTTTAATCCCCTCTAAGTTCTCCGAGCTATATAATCTATTACTATAGCCTTCAAAGACCTTTCCTTCCGGGAAGTTTGGTGCACATGTAATTATTGTTACTTGATGACCCTGTTGAACCCACCTTACAGCATGTTCATATGTTCGACTTGCAGGTGCATTCCCCTCTGGTGGAAAGTTATCTGTTAAAAATAAAATATGCATGATTTAAAATCCGATTGTATAGTCTGAGTAACCATTTGATACATCTATAACAATCCGTTTATTAGGTATAGACAGACCAAACTCAGGATGCCAAGTTGAATCTTCAACATAAAATGGAGAGGAAAATCTAATTAATACTGTATTTCCAGAAGATAATTGTAATGACATTTCATTTTTTGAAACAACCTCAATCTTTACAGTTGGATGGAGATGTAATACTGATATTGCAGAGTTGAACCCGCCAATAATTTGATCAGAAACACAAACCTCATTACGTGAAAAAGACCACTTTCTTAAATGAGTTACCTTACCACTAAGCCGTTTGTACCCATCATGGCTACAATTTACAGATAAAATATTATTTGTGTTATTAATTTTAACTTTTGAAGGGTAGGCTCGTCTTGCAACTCGGAACCCACCCCATACTTCTGAAGAATCTTCGAGGTCAACCTCTACTGTGTTATGAGCAGAAGTCTTCCTCTGCCTCAGTCTTTCCTTCGATAAACCATATTCGCTAATACCTGAATTGACAAAAACTCTCTCACCAAAGAGGCTTATCTCAAAAGATAGTGTATCTGCATGAGCATGCCCAGGGATGTAATCGGGTCCAATTTTACCTACATCTAAAATTGCTTTTATATTTTTATCAACAACAACCAAGTAACCTGAGTCTTTTAAATATGTGTGACTCATACTACCTGAATTTTCAATTGGAGAAAGTTTGATGCCAAGTTTATTTGAATAATCAAGCAACCAATCTAGTGATGGAGCAATCCCTGTAGTTGAGTCGTTGAAAAACGAAACATCGCCATCAGGATGTGACATCCTGACTGACCAAGTAATCATTCCCTCAATTAGAACTTTCCAAGATTCGATTTTAGCAGTCAATTGAGAGTTTACTTCAGATTTGGCTAAGTTATACAAATCCAGCATATCAGCTAGCATTATATTATGATACATTGGACTTAATTCAAAGTTGCCTCCATCTTTTAGAATCTGCTCATGAATTTCAATGTCCAATATTTTCAGCCCTTTTCTTAACCACTCGTTGGATTCAGGAGAAGAAAAAAAAGAACCAGCGAATATAAGGGCTTTAGCGTTAGAAAAAAGATGATTGCCTAATAAATGATACTCTAATGTTTGCCTTAACACCTTCGCTTGAATATATAAACTATCAAGATTACGTCTATCTAAATGTTTTGAAGATGATATGAATTTAATCCAGTTTACAATTCTTAAAGATGTAGGATAGGGCTCCCAGCCATTACCAACACAAGGGGGGTTTTTGTCAATCCAACTTTCAACTATATTCTTATACTTTAGAGTATTATTTTTGCAATCATTTGAATTTAGATAATCAAAATAATGAAGATTATAAAGCCATAATTTTTCAAATTTAGCATCATTCCATGATTCAATTTTTGAAGTTCTATTCAAAAAATTAAAGTCAAGATCATCTGAAACTACTTTAGCTGTCGTATTATGATGACAAATAGTATAGAATTTTTCATTTACTTTATATTCAGAATCAAACTTGATAGTAACAACAGCAACCTTTCTATATATTCGATTAAATATTTGAATAAACCTTAGATACTTAACAGTATTTATTAGTCTTAGAATCTTATTCCACCTAGAGTTTTTCATGGTTAAACCTCTACTAAAATTCAGTTTTAAAACTTGGCTTTAACCCAGTTTTAAGAGAAAAAAGAACAACCATAATCAAAGCCGATATGGTATAACTAATACTGGATGAAATCGCGGCGCCTATAGCTCCATGAACTGGTATAAGGTAATAGTTCAAAACACAATTCACAACTAAGGAAGGTAACGCGGAAATTATTCCCAAAATTGGAGCACCATCACCGGCCAATATGACATAGAGCATTTTAAACAGGATCATGAACAATAAGCCAGGTAGAAGATATACCAAAACTAAAGATGAAGGGCTATAGTCCGCTCCATAGAATAGAACGAATAATTTTTCTGAGAAGAAAAATAGAAGCAAGCTTATGACAGCGCTGAAACCAAAAACTAATTTGATAATACTGAGGGCTTTTCTAATGAAAACATGGTCATTCACTTTTGTAGCGCTAGATCTAGAAAATAAAACAACTGAAACAGCAGCTGGTACTTGCCACAATAGCTCGCCAAATTGACTAGCAACAGAATAGTAACCTAGTTGTAAATCATCAGAAAGCTCTTTAATAAAAATAGTATCAATACGATAATTCAACTGAATCAGCGTAAGAGCAGCACCAAAAATAGCACCAAATTTTATCAATTTGATAAATATATCAACCGAGAACGAAAGCGAAAATTTTGTTTTCTTTATTTGTCTAACTAATATCGTAAAAACTGTGCCAGCACAAAAAAAATATGATACAAGATAGCAAATCAAAATAAATCCTACATCAATTTTTCCAAAATAAAAAATTAAGGAAACAAAAAAGACTAAAGTTATCTTTTGAATAAGTATACTGTAATTATAAACTTTGATATCTTCAGTACCTAATAAAAACCCTCTTGACAAGTTGATCATCAAATTAACTGGCATAAATAGAGCTACAACAACTCTATCAAATATACCTATTTCTGGAACATACCTTAGTAAACAAAGATAGCATACAAGAAATGAAAGTAAGGATGATAACATCCAAAATATAAACATTGAAGAGATTACATCATTTCTGGACTCTCCCTTTCCGACTAAATAAGTAACAGATTGTCTTACTCCACCTTCAAAAACGGAAATAAGAATCATTGGCAAAACTAAGACAGCAGCAAGAATCCCCCTATTTTCAACTGTTAACCCTTGTGCTAAAACGACTGTCAGTAAAAAACCTGACCCAGAAGCCAACACTTTTGTAGCAATTGAGTAGAAAATATTCCTATTCACTTATACTAACCTTATCCAAAGGCGTAAGCTCTCCTTCGATGTCAACAAATAACGCCTCGCTTTTCAATTTAATACCATATTCTCTAAACGCGTGTTCATTTATTAGCTGAACCAAAGACACTATTTCTTTGGCTTTAGCGTTACCATTGTTGACAATGAAATTTGCATGAAGTGGGGATATTTGGGCATCCCCTATACTTTTACCTTTTAGACCTAGGCGCTCTATGACATATCCGGGAGCTCCCACTGATTCAAATAGTTCCTTTGTTGACAAGAAGACAGAGCCACAACTTGGTAACTTTCGTGGAAATTTTTTTCTTCTACTTGATAAAATTTCTAATAGTTCACTTCTGTTTTCATTGCTGCGGATCTTTGGAAAAGAAAAACGTGCGGATATAATTACTACATTTTTATTCTTAAACACCGAACTCCTGTAAGAAAACAAACAATCGTCCTTTTCGATTACTTCACATTGACCGTCTTGATTCATGACAGTAACTGACAAAAGATATTCTGATATAGATTTCCTCTGACTTCCTCCATTCATAAAGACTAAACCGCCTAAAGTTGCCGGTATACCTACACAATGCTCAAGTCCACCAAAACCTTCTTTAGAAAGATGGCGCACAAGTCTTGGCATCCAAATACCACTCCCGACAATGTGCTCATCACCAATCCGTTCGATATTATCAAAGTCGCCTTTTAATTTGATTACTTTTCTCTTTACATGATCATCGTTAAAAAGTAGGTTACTACCATTACCTAAGACCAATGGGTTATTTCCAATTACTTTTTTTAGGCTATCTATTGAAGAAACTTCCTCATAGTCATTAACCTTACCACCCACCTTCCACGTGGTAATATCTCTTCCTAACATATAACTCACCCTACCAAATAGTTATTCAACACTCGTTCAGCTTCTTCTACTTTGAATTTTTCACCACTAAGAATAGCTATCTTCCTTAAGTTATTGTAGTATTTCTCATCAGAAAAAAGCTGGCAAATACTTCTATATAACCCATCCTTATCATGAAGTGAAAAAATGAGGCCATTTACGCCATTTGATATTATTTCAGAGTTATACTTCCAATCACTTGCAATAACTGGCACTCCGGAAATAAAAGACTCAACAACTACTCCAGGAAAACCTTCTCCTTCATGTTTAGTTGGAAATAGCATACAATCATAACACTCAAGGAGCTCATATACATTTACTTTTGTTCCATCCACAACTCCCTTATAAGTCACCATATCGCTTTTTATATGCTCTTCTTCTATCCCTTCTAACGGACCATAGACATCTAAATAAATAGAACCTGGGAATTTCTTATTATATTTTTGTACGGCATCTATCGCTCTGTATATACCTTTATCAGAATTTACTCTCGAGAAGTATATCGTCTTAATAGGGTTATCAAAGTTAATGTTTTTTTTCTCAATTGGAATATAATCTCCACTATCCCTGTAGTTACTGAATACGGTTATATTATTTAGACCAAGCTCATTTAGTTGATTTTTTAATGAAATAGTTTCAACAAGTATCCCGTCAAAATTTGAATATGCCCATCGAAGAAAAGGTTTATTCTTCAAAATTTCACCAAGCCACCCACCAATAACTAAATAACTAACATTTTTTCTAAAGATTTTGCACCAAACTAATGACAACAATCCAAGCGTAGGCATCCCATTTCTGCCTAAACCAATAAATACTCTATCTGACACAGGTATATACATTAATAAACTAGCCAATACTTTAACCTTGCTAGCTGAACAATCTACTTTTCTTACCTTTGTAAAAAAATTTGTTCTTTTGAGTAGATCGAAGAAAAATTTACTCTTCGTGATCTGCCCACCTAGTTGACCATTAACACCGGTAAAACTACCGATCATTAGTACTTTTGACATAAAGACCTCTGAGAATAATCCCAAATATTATAAATAGATGAGGGTACATGTATGACCTTGAAAAGGCTGATATCAAAATTATAAATAACATACAAAAGACTGAATATTGGTTTGCTGTATTAAAACTCCACTCTGACTTTATCTTTCTTTTAAAAATTGAATATACGTATATAAATATTGGTGATATGAAGAATGAAAACCAAATTATACCAAACTGTCTCACGTAAGATAATGCGCTATGAATATAATAATTCCAAGCCCCAAAGTATCTAAGTTGACCGCCAAAATTACCAAAAAATATATTTGACGTAACATCTGAATATTGAACGGTTAATATTTCATTCCTGCCTGATTGGGAGTTATCTTCAAAACCCATAAACAGGCCAACCATTCGAGATATGGTATACCCCATATTACTAAAGTCTAACTTGAGGATAAGAAGTAAAAATAGAAAGCTTCCGACAAAGCTTGAAACCAATAAAATAGACTTTGTCACACTAACTCTTAATAAGTATAAGTAACCTACAAATGCAAAAAAGAACATACTGGTTCGCGAGGTTACGTAAAAAGTTAGAGCACAGTAGATAACATAAATTGTAAATTTGTAGCTCTTTGTTTTAATTAGGTAGTATAGACCTTGTAAAGCAACTAGATCCCCTAAAACAAGGTAAATGGACTTTGCTCCTAAAAACTTCTCGTATTCTATTCGAAAATAAGAAAAGTTCACGTTAGATAACAGTATAGTAGCTGTAATAAAAAAGGAAATCTTATCTAAACTGGAAAGTCCTTGATTAAGTTCTATTGACTTAACTGCATGGTAACCAACAATAACAAAAAAAGGTATGGCCCCAATTAGATATAGATGATGTTTTATAGCATTAGTACCAGTAATATCTACATAATCAGAGTGAAAAAATATAACTATAAGCATCCACAGATAACAACAAGACAACACCATCAATGAATAGAAAGTCGCCACCTTTGCTCTTTTTATATTAAATAAATATGGAGCAAAGCATAAACCTGTAATAACAGTTACTAAGACAATATATAAAGGGTATTTCCCTAATAGCGGCGCAATAAGGTTGCTAATTACTAGGAATAATATCGAAAAGGAAATGTAGACATTGAACAAAAGGTTTGAAGTTTCTAGTTTTGAAAATTTCAATTTCATCTCTGCGAAAATTGCAAAAAAGCCACTTACGAGTAAGTGGCTATGAGTTAATATCAACTAAGAATCACTATTCTGAATCAGAGTAGGTAACCTCAACTCCAAGTGTCTTTAATTTTTGAGGTAGATCATTATATCCACGTAAAGCCATTGAAACACCGTTTATTGTGGTTGTTCCTTCTTTAGCACACAAACCTGCGATAACTGCAGCCATCGTTCCTCTGAGGTCACTTGAGTTAGCTTCACCTGAAATAAATTTGTTATCTCCAGTTATGGTAATTAAACCATTTTCGTAAGCTACTTCATTTTCAAGCAATTTATTTAATTCTTTAACATAAGTTACTCTTTCTGGGTATCTAAAGTCATGTACTCTAGATATGCCTTTTGCTACTAAAGCAAGCATAACAAAGAAAGGTTGCATATCAGATATTATCCCTGGGTGAGTACCACATGCAACTTCAAAGCTATGTATACCATTTTTAAAACAATTGCTACTAACATGTATCGAGTCTGTGTTTTGATAAAAATCAAGTCCACAGTTTTTAAGATGCATCAAGGGGATTGTCATGCTATCGAAAGGTACATTATGAACAGTTATGCTTCCCCCAGATAATGCAGCGTAAACGATCCATGTGATAGCTTCTATCCTATCAGCCATTACCTTATACTCCCCTCCTGATATATAAGGTGAGCCTTTCACATGTATTTCAGAGCCGCCAATAACGCTAACCCCAACACCACATTGATTTAAAAATGCAATCAAATCTTCAATCTCAGGAGTAATATAGGCATTTGTTATTATACTTGTACCTTCGGCTATACTTGCACAAAGAAGCGCATTTTCCGTTCCACCAACTGTCGAAATTGGAAACGCTATATTGGTAGCCAGGATAACATCTGGAGCTCTAACTTCAATATGGTTTTCTTTTTCTGTGACTACACAACCAAATGATTCCCAAACCATTATATGCATATCATATTTTCTAGCACCAATATTGCAGCCACCAGGGTAGGGGATTCGTGCTATTCCTGATTTTTTTAACTGGCCAGCTACAAGGAGATAAGTGGTTCTTATGGGAAAGAAGTAGTCATCTAAATCAACCGATAGATAGTTCGAATAATCTGCAAGTATACTGTCTTCAGAACATTCTACTTTTGCACCATTGGCTTGCAGGAAACGTTGCTTATGCTTCGAGTCAACTAAATTTGTCGGATAACCTGTCAATTTTACAGGAGTATCACAGATAGATGAAGCAGCTAGCAAACGTGTTGCCGAGTTTTTTGCCCCACTGACAATGACATCTCCACGAGGAATCTGACCTCCAACAATTGTTAGCTTATCATTATATAGCGCCATGTTTGAACCTTAACTTTTGAGTTATCTTAATTGATAGCAATGAAAGCTTAGAAAATAACTTACCAAACTCTGAACTTAGAAACCTTTCCAATACGTCCATATCAGATTTACTTACTTTACGCGTGTGGGATTTTGCTATTTGTCTTAACATAAACTTTCTAAACTTATGATCTACCTTATGAATAGCAAGTTGTAAGTGCTCTTGGTTATATATATCTTTGCTTCTATTTCGTCGAGCAAAACTTGCAAGATACTGTTGCATAACTAGCTTTGATATATTACCACTTACACCGTCTGGTTTTGAAATCCTACGATAAATCACATTCGGAATAACATAGAACTCTGTGACCTTAGACATTCTTAACCAAAGATCATAGTCTTGGGCAAATGTATATAATGAACTGTATCCACCGACATCGTCATAAACAGATCTTCTGAACATAACTTCACCCTGAGTAAGGAAGTTATTCTTAATAAGCTCTGTTTCACAATCTGGAATTAAACCTGATTTAATGTTGAATAGTGAGACTTGCTTGGTTATCTCGTTATAAACTTCACAGTGTGCACCAACAACTCCTACTTGACTATATTTACGAAAGACTTCGACCTGTTTTTCTATCCTTTCATCGTATGAAATATCCCCCGAACCATGAATTGCGATAAACTCAGAGTTAGTGCTATCAATTGCTCGAGTGATAGAGTCTACAAAACCTGTATTTTCTTTTGTGTAAACTATACAATTTTCAGATTCAAACTTCTTCAGTTCATTAAAAGTATTGTCAGTAGAACCGTCATCAACTAATATTATTTTGTAGTTGTTATACTTTTGATTAATGAGACTATTAACGGATTCATCAACAGATTTTTCTCTATTATAATAAACCGATATTATAGTCACTGACCCATCGCGTTCTTTTTCGTCAAAGCATACAGCTTCTCTATTCATATCTTAGTTTAAACCCTTTGTATCGACCACATAGTCAGAATTAAATTTCTGTCCCTTAAATTGTTGATGGTCAACTAGGATAACATGTATATCAGCATTTTTCTGAGCGAATTCAAGACTAACTAATTCAACATTTTCAGAAATGTTTTCTGGTAACATTTCAACATTTGGCTCTATCGCTAAAATACGTCCTGTAAGAGTATCAGATAATTTTTGCACGATACTTAAAGCAGGGCTCTCCCTTAGGTCATCAATATCGGGTTTAAATGCTAGTCCATAGCACGCTATTGTTACTTCTTTAGCCGTCTTATCTGAATTGTATTGTAGATAATTCGCAACAGATAACTTGACTTTATCTACAACCCAATCTGGTTTTGAATCATTCACCTTTCTTGCTGTATGAATGAGTTGAGCTTGATCTGGGGTTTTACATACGATAAACCAAGGGTCGACCGCAATGCAATGCCCTCCAACTCCCGGTCCTGGTTGTAGAATATTTACACGCGGGTGGCGATTTGCAAGTGCAATTAGCTCCCAAACATCAATGCCTAGTTTGTCACAAATCACAGATAACTCGTTGGCAAATGCTATTTGTACATCACGAGCACTATTTTCTGTAAGCTTTGCCATCTCAGCAGTTCGAGCGTTAGTGATAACACACTCACCCTGAACAAATGTTTTGTAAAGCTCCACAGAGCGTTCTGAACATTTCGATGTTAAACCACCAATCACACGATCGTTTTCTACTAATTCACGTACAACGTGACCAGGAAGTACACGCTCAGGGCAGTGCGCAACATTCACATCAGCGTCTTCACCTGCCGTTTGCGGGAATTTGAGATCAGGGCGTGTTTCTGACAGCCAGGCTGCCACTTGCTCTGTTGCACCCACTGGAGAGGTTGATTCCAGAATCACTAAGTCACCTTTTTTAAGAACTGGTGCAATAGCTTTACTTGCTGCTTCAATGTAAGACAAGTCAGGATCTGGTATTTCACCATCTTTACAAGGTAAAAACGGAGTCGGCACGGCGATCAGAAACGCATCCGCCGGCTCAGGCACTGTCACGGCTTTCAGGTAACCTTCTGTTACCGCCGCACTCACTATCATGTCCAATTCTGGCTCTACAATGTGAATCTTACCCTGATTAATAGTATCAACTGCATGTTGGTTGACATCCACACCTATCACTTTTTTCTTGCGCGACGCAAACATCGCCGCAGTGGGCAAGCCAATATAACCTAAGCCAATTACTGAAATTGTTTCAAATGACATAATATTAATACCACTACTTAATTTATTAATTTGTTCAAGATTCGTTGACAAGCTTTACCATCACCGTATGGGTTGTGAGCAAAACTCATTTCCTGGTAAGCATTATTGTCAGTAAGAAGTACATGTAAGTTTGACATAATCTTTTCTACACCTGTTCCGACGAGTTTTACAGTTCCAGCTTCAACAGCTTCAGGTCGCTCAGTAGTATCTCGCATTACAAGCACTGGTTTACCTAGTGATGGTGCCTCCTCCTGAATGCCGCCCGAATCGGTTAGGATAATATGTGCACGGCTCATCAAGTAGATAAAGGGCAGATACTGCTGAGGCTCTATAAGTAAAACGTTCTCTATATCACCTAGAATACGGTTAACAGGTTCACGCACATTAGGGTTCAAGTGCATAGGATAAAGAATTTGCACATCTGAGTGAGCGTTTGCAGTTTGGGCTAAAGCTTCACAAATCCGCTCAAACCCACCGCCAAAACTTTCACGGCGATGCCCTGTTACAAGAATGAGTTTCTTTGAATTGTCTAAAATTGGAAATTCCGCACGCAACTTTTCATTAAGCTCGGAATCATATTGGATTTTATCTTGTACCATCAACAAAGCATCAATTACGGTATTACCCGTCACTGAAATATCTTCTTCTGCGAAGTTCTCTTTCAATAAGTTCTGTTTTGAAGTTTCCGTTGGGGCAAAATGATACTTAGCCAACGCTCCTGTCAAACGGCGATTGGCTTCTTCTGGCCACGGTGAATAAATATTGCCAGTGCGCAGCCCTGCTTCTATATGACCAACTGGGATCTGCTCATAATAAGCAGCCAAGCTTGCAGCAAATGTGGTCGCAGTATCACCATGCACTAACACTACATCTGGCTGAAACTCTTGCAATACAGGCTTAAGCTCTAACAAAATACGGGCAGTGACATCATTAAGGGTTTGACCCGTTTGCATGATGTTCAGATCATAATCTGGCACAATTTCAAAAAGCTCTAACACTTGATCAAGCATTTCACGGTGTTGAGCAGTCACGCAGCACTTCGCTTCGAACCTTTCATCTGTAGCTAATGCATGAACAAGTGGTGCCATTTTGATAGCTTCTGGACGTGTACCAAACACCGTAAGGACTTTTTTTCTGGACATTTTCTAGCCTAATCTTAATTCTAAAATATGTTTTATGCGTGAGCTATCTCACTTCGCCATCTCAGATTTTTCACCCTCTGAGAGGCTTTTCATTCAATATGAGACAACTCCATTTTGCCATCTAACTGTAATATCTTGATTTCACCTATTTTACCAAACTAGTTCCAATAGGTAATGCAAAAGCCTAGGTCCTAGATCCTAGGTCCTCTGTATCTTCATTTCGAAACGCAAAGCGTACTAGTACAATCGCCACACCTAACATGCCACCAAGCAATGTCCCTAAGACACAAATCAGTGCGCGTTTCGGCCCGTCTTTTAGCTCTGGGACTACAGCTGGATCAACAACTTTGAAGATAAATTCTTCTTGAACCTCTGCCAGCATTAAGCTTTTGGTTTGCTCTTCAATCAGCTTATAGAACGTGCTTTGCATATCGGCCACTGCCGTTTTTTGTAACTGAGTGTTCAAATATGCAAGGTTTTGTGAAGTTTCCGCTATTGTACGCTCACGCATCACTTTATTGATGTCTTCAATCAACCAATTGACCCATTGCTTAGCTATATAAGGTGAGTAGTTTTTAACTGATACTGTGTATAAGCCGCTCTCTTTATCCTGACTAACGCTCAAAACCTCTTTACTAAACACTTCAAACGCTTCTTGCGCTGTTGGAGTTGTTCCACGTAAGCCATCAGGTTCACGCAACCACGCACCAGTATTAGGGTTATAAAGCTCTTCATCCAGAATCAGCTTATTGTTCTTTAAATCCCAACCTTTTGCTGCCATTAAAGGTACAAGTAAATCATGTTTGTTGATAAATGCTTCAACAAACTGACGAGACTTCATCACCTGAACAGCTAAATCCGTTTGAGAAGATTCGCCTGTGCCCAAGTTAACGCCAGCTAGTGCCGCTAAGCCGCCAAGTTGGCCTGCCATTTTTGAAAGACCGCCACCACCAGAGCTTTCTGCAGGTGCAAGTAGCGCATCAGATTTGTAAATGTTTGGTATGCTTAGCGCATAAAGTACTGCGCCGACTGCGAAAATAAAGGTAGTCGCAATGATGATCCACTTACCTTTCCACAATGCGCCGAGCAGCTCGCGCAATTCGATTTCGTCATCTGCAGGTTGCTGACGGTGTGGTGGGTACGGTAGGTAATGTTGTGGATGTTCTTTTTGTGGTTCCATTAATGTATTAGGTCCTAGGATCCTAGGTTCTAGATCCTAGATTCAAAATTTGAATCTAGGGCTATGGGTAGGATCGATAAAATAATTAATAGGTCCTAGGCTCCTAGGACCTTTCTTTTACGTTATTTCAACGCGTTAATCGCTACACCTGTTTGGTAAAGGATCTGCGTTGCTGCAGTCCAGGTGCTTAGTGCATCACGGTAGTCAGTATCAATTGGTACAACAATAGTATCGCCAGCTTTTAGCTCTTCATGGTTGTTACCAAACCAGTATCCCGACCTTGGTTTGTAAACCGACCCGTCTGCGCGTACAACGAAGATACGGTCTTCGTCTGCTTGTTTTTTAGCGCCCCCCGCTTTGTTCAGGTAATCATCCACATCTAGCTTGTTATCCAACAAGTAGGTAATTGGTACCTGAACTTCGCCCATAATCGAAACCGTGTTTCGGAAGGTCGGAACAAATAGGAAGTCACCATCTTCTAACATAAAGTCCGCAGAACGCTCGTCTTTAAGGATACGATTCAGCTGTACAACCATACGCCCAAGAGCTTTACTACGGCTTGCCTCTTCAACAAACTTCAATGTTTTATCTGGGTCAGAAATCACCGAGCTCATATTGCTGTCTGCGCGGAAGGTCTTCTTCGCGGTTTCAGCGCGCATATCTGCGGCATATTGGTTTAGTAGTTTTTGCTCTTTAAGGCGTAAAGCCTCACGAGTAAAGATGGCCCCTTGCGGATGCGCAAATTCGGTTAGACCACCAGCACGTTCAAGTAACTCGCCTAAGGTCTCTCCTTGACGAACAGTATAAGTACCTGGGAAGCGAACTTCACCTTGCAGTGTTACCGTGCTTTGTAGTGTTACGTTGGGCTTCTCAAGAATGTTTAGGCGATCACGACCAACAATAACGACATCGTCAGCGGAACTACCCTTGATTGCTTGGCGTAAATCAATACGCTCAACATTAATAGAAGCGCGCTCATCTCTACTATTTATTACTGTACGAGCTAACTCGGCGTTAATGGTGAATGCGTTATAAGTTAGACCACCAGCAGCTTCAATTAAGGTAGAAATCGTCATACGTGGGGTGATTGGATAACGCCCAGGGTGTTTTACCTCACCGAAGACTTCTGCAATCTGCGGAGCCAAACCCAAACGCGATTGCTGTTGAAGCTGTAGCAAAACAGGAGCAAGTAACGTGCGGCGCGTATTTTGTTTTAATGCTTCAAAATCTTCTTTGGTAATTTCTTTACCACGGAATATGATTTTCGGCTGTTCTGATTCTTCAGTTGAAGATAGCCCCTTCGACACATTGCCTGTCGCTGAAGATATTGCAACAGAAGAGCTCATAACTTCTTGCTCTTTTTGTTGATCCAGCTCGGCTTTAAACTGTGCTTGCTCAAGCGTTTTCGCTTTCGTAACCGTATCTTGATTTGCAAGGGTATCTAAATCTTCATTATTGAAACGGTTAAATACCAGCACTCGGTCACGTGAGTTTAACTTTAGGTTATCTTTGCTGCTCGGCGAAAGAATCGCGTTAGCAAGATTTACTTGATAAACCTCGATGTCACGTTGTGGGTTAATCTCACGAACAACGACAGCATAGTTTACATCTGCAGTAGAATTGAATGAGGTATCAACAGATTGGAATAAATCTGCAATTCGCAGACCGCTCTTCCACTCAATAAAGCCCGGATGACGAACATCACCTTCAATTTGTACGTAACGGGTCAGTTCTTCATTTTTCTTAAGCACAATAACCGCATCGCCATTTTTAACCTTGGTTTGTTGGGCATGTGACTGGCTAAAGTTCAGTGTTAATGCATCGCGAGCACCTTTAGCGGCGTAGCGCTTCACTTCGATTTGATCGCTATAAGCGTTAGCCGTAAAACCGCCAGCCATTTGAATCGCTTGCTTATAGGTTTCACCTGGTTTGATTTCATAGATTGCCGGACGGTTTACTTCGCCATCAATCGAAATCGTGTTACCCAGTGCACCGATGAAGACCACGTCTCCTGGTAGCAAGCGGATATCGTTACGCGCATCACCTTTAAGTAACAGGTCGTACATATCCAGTTTACGAATTACCTGACCATTACGCTTAAGTTGCACGTCACGCAGGGCACCACTCTCACTAAAGCCACCACTATAGTAAATCGCTTGAGAGATTGTGGTTAGTGCACTAACCGTGTAAGCACCTGGCTTGAAGGCATCACCCATAACAAAAACTTGCATGGTACGCATTTCACCTAACGAAATATCACTGCGAACCCCGATCATTTGCTCTTTTACACGCTGATTTAGAGAATCGCGCACGTCAGGGAATGTCATGCCGGCTACTTGAACAGGACCAAGAGAAGGAAAATTAATGATACCAGCGCGATTAACGCGAAGGCGATGCGTCGTGTTCTCTTTACCAAAAAGTTGGATAACGATTTCATCACCAGCTCCTACCGTGTAGTCAGCCGGAACAGGTACGTCACTGATTGGTGCAAACGTCGTAGGTGAACCTGCAAATAAATCTAGACCAAAACGCTTTAAACCTTGTTCACCTTTTTCTGAGTCTTCTGAGTCGTTAGCTTTTGCCTCAATAGCACTACTAGCAGCCGGGCGTTGCTCAATCACTTGAGGATTCTGATAACTACTTGGCTGAGAAGAAGCGCCGGAAGGAATAGAGATACCATACTTACTCGCCAATGCTTGTTGCTGGTCAGCTGGCAAGTTCTGAAACATTTGAATTTGTTCTGGGGTTGGAGTCTGCGCATTAGTAAGCGGCGCAAATAGGCTTGCTAGAATGCAAGCACCTATCGAGAAATATCCTTTGAGCATGATAATTCGCTATTTAAAGTCAGGAGTTAAAAATCCTAGCCACAAAACTAGGCGCTAGGTCTTTAATTAAAATCGGTGTTGAAAGCCAAGAGTAAGTGCGTTCAAGCGTGCCTGGTCTTCAGATGTGCTATCAACAAACTCAAAAACAACTGCATTCTGCTTGTCCAAAGCATAATGCATACCCAAGCCAAAGCTAAAACCTTGATCTTTATTAGAGCCTACATTTTGTTGGTCGATCTGGACACTAGAATAACCGGCAAGTCCGTAAAGTGCTACACGCTCGGAGACAGGCATATTCAACTTAATAAAACCACTCGCAAGACTATCTAGTGCAAGTCCGCTATCTCGTTGTACAGAAGTTCCGTAACGTGCTTCAAAAGCGAGGTAATCATTGAAGAAGTAACCAGCTTGCGCTTGAAGAAGGAAAGGGTTTCCCTCGGTTACTGGAGAAGAGGAATGATGAAATTCAGCGTTAGAGTAACTTACTAACGCACCAGCATAAAAATCTGCTGAGGCAGAAAATGAGCACAAGCCTAAGCTGATTGCACTCAACGCCCCTAGCCATGGTCGTTTATTAATCACGTAAGTGTTCCTTGGGTGTCGACTGACCGCTGCACATTATGAACGACGCGCGCAGTGAATGTCTGTTAACTTTTGTCAATTTCGCTTGTGCGTTTACACGCTACCGCCCGGCGGCATTACGCGTTAGCCACTGTTCGCTGATTCCCGATTCATTCGGTTTATTGATATAAATATTCTTTTTAAGCCTCACTTTTGCGACTAACCGTTCAAAAAAAACAATCTTTTATAAACGCAACACAAAAGCTGGCAAATTATGCATGTATTAGCGCAAAACGGCAAGGGGGCAAAAACGTCTCAGATTTCCGTTTATGGCTCGTAAATTCTCACAAATGAGAAAAACACTGGCTGCCAGCCTCTTAAAACAGAACACCATTACGGATGCATTGAGTAAAAAATGTGAACGTTTGCGTAAATTCAGAGGTGACCGGAAATAACGCAGTCGAAGGCGCATTTTGATTCAGTACAACTATCAAACCTAAGCAGTTCTCAATTCTCAGTTTTGCAACAATCCTTCTTTAACGTTAGGTAAATTCACATAGGAAACTATTTACATGCTGATTGTTTTTTAACTAAAATGACTAATGGTATGTTCTAAACAGACCAAACATCGATGTTTTAAAATCTGAAATACAAGGATTAATAATGAAGAACACAGCTCTAGCTATTCTTATGGCTTTAAGCGCATCAACTGCATTTGCAGCGACTGAAGCTGGCACTACTGGTACAGCAGCAGCATCTGCAACTGGTACAACTGCAGTAGCAGTAGGTGCAGCAGCAGCAGTAACTGTAGTAGCAGTTGCAGCGTCAGACAGCGATTCAACTTCAACGTCTACTTCTACTTCTACTTCTACTTCAGTAACTAAATAATTTTTTAGTTTTGTAGATATTGAAACAATCGCCCTGATCTATTCAGGGCGATTTTATTTGTAATGAGGGAATGATGAACACCTTTCTATCGCGAAAATGGATGCGCTTACTTATTGCCCTACCATTACTGAGCTCAATCTTTGGCTGTACACAAAAGTTTAATGATGTCTCGGCGACAGTCCAAGAAGCTTATGGCAACTACATCGATGTCGAACTAACGCCAGAAGAGATTGAAGCGGTACCTTATGCCAGTGCTTACTTAAAAATAGGCAACCAAAAACAGGTTTTTGTAGTGTTAGCCTTCGCCGAGCAAAACCCATTAACTGGTAATACCCAACTAAAGTGGGTCAGTGCAGACAAAGCAATGGTAGTAACAGAGAACGGACATATTGTTAAAACCATTGGTTTACAAACGACCAATCTAGCGGGTATTTATGGCAACGTTCCTGCCTACTCAGCGCACTCTATGCAATATTTTCTTTCTTACGATTGGGCTGACAAATACCGTTATGGGTTCCCGGCTAAAGTCCAACGTTCTCGTCAAGGTAAAGAAACCGTCATAACCCCTATTTCATCTACCTCTACTGATGTTTATACCGAGGTTGTAACGTTTACCAGCTTAGAAAAAAGTGTAGAGAACCAATACTGGGTAAACGGTAAAGGAGAAGTAGTGAAAACACGTCAACACTTAGGTCCAAACATGGTGCCTGTTGAACTGACGATTTTGAAAGGGTACAGCAAATCATGAATAAGCGACTGCTATCTTTATTAAGCCTAAGTTTAACGGCAACGATTCTGGCGACACCGACTACCGTTCAAGCTCAAAATCACACCTCACCACCGCTCAATATAGAACTTGTCGGAACGGGCAAAGCATTGCAATTCCAACAAGCGGCACGTTTAGAGAGCGTACTTAAGCATGCACAAGAACAACAAATCGCCCTGCAATACCCTTTAGCTGTGACTCTATTTGATAATTCCGAATCAGCAGTGCAAAGAAGTACTGCCTTAAAGAATTCGGTGTTAAACCAAATGATTCAACATAATTTAGTTGCGCACCCATTTTACAAGTTTATCCAACGAAGCCAGTTTGCACCTCGCGTGCTGTCGGCTATTGATGTTGATCGCATCCGTCTGGATAAATTTGATAACCCTCTTTTACAAGGTCAACTTGCGTTAAGTGCACCAAAACGTGAAGAGAAAGTGTTGTATGTGGGTAACTTAGAAAAAGTCTACGCGGTAGAAAACCAAGCGGGTATCGCTCTGCATGAACAGGTCGAGAATCTACGTTCAAGTGACATTGGTGAGCTCGCCTATCCGCCAATCCTAATTTACCCGGATGGCAAGGTCGTTCATCCTCACCATGGCAGTTGGTTAACCACTCAATATTACTTACCACCACTTACCATGGTGTACATCCCATTTGATGAGTTCGAAACATCACAAATGGATAAAGACATTGTCGCTCTGCTTGCACAACGTAAACCAACCTCATCGAAGAACTAGACATGAACCTGATCAGAACCAGTTTATCCCTTTCTTTAATGGGTCCAGCGTTGGTGTGGGCTCAAGACATACCTTTCGAAGCACCGCCATTGCAACCATCACAAATGGACTTTGGTGGTGTCGGCTTAATGCAGATGCCTACAGGTCGTATGGCACCTGAAGGCGAGTTTAACTTTGCTGTTACCGGTAGCGACGAGTACCTATTTTACAATGTGACTTTGCAAGTGATGCCATGGCTAGAAACGACCATTCGTTACACCATGGTGAACGATCTTTTCTACAGTAACGATCCGAGCTTTTCGGGTGATACCAAGTACACCGACAAGGGAATCGACTTTAAAGTTCGCTTGTTAGAAGAATCCGAGTACCTGCCAGAGCTTTCTGTTGGTGTGCGTGATTTTGCAGGTACCGGCCTTTTTGATGGTGAGTTTATTGCTGCAACAAAACGTTACTCTAACCCAAACCTTGGTACCTTTGATTTCACTTTAGGTATGGGCTGGGGCTACTTAGGTACGCGCGACAACATCAGCAACCCAGCTTGTAAGCTGTCCGATAGTTTCTGTGAACGCCCTTCAGACTTTAAAGGTAATGGCGGTAGTGTTGATTTTGAACGCTGGTTCAAAGGTCCTGCTGCACTCTTTGGTGGTGTCGAGTATCAAACTTTACATGCACCACTGCGATTTAAGCTTGAATACGACAGCAACGATTACAGCGAAGATTTCCCAGTGGTACGTGGTGGTGTAGACATGACACCTCATACGCCTTGGAACTTTGGTGTTCTATATCGTTTAGGACACATGGCAGATTTGCGCTTGAGCTACGAGCGCGGAGATACGTTAGTTGCTGGCGTTAGTCTTTACACTAACTTCAATGATATGCCATCTTTCTGGCGTGATACACCAACACCAGAAGTTGAAGACAAGCAACCAGAACAACTGTCTGATGTAGATTGGGAACGTGTTACCGAGGAGCTGGATAAAATTGCTGGCTACCAAAATACCCAACTCTATGTTGAAGATAATACCGTTTCGGTTGTTGGCGAGCAGAAAAAGTATCGTGATCGCAAAGAAGCTCATGAAAAAGCGGCGGCAGTCCTTTATAACGAAATGCCAGACAACATTGATACCTTTACTATCAATGAACGCAGTCGTGGTCTGATCGGCGATCAAACGGTTATCTCCAAAGAGAAATACCGTGACTTTGCAGAAGTTAACTACATCAATCCAAATATCGAAGATGCAACATCAACCTCGAGCGATAAACCGCAAGGTAAACCTGCTTACGATGGTTTTGAGCGCTTTGATTGGGGCTTCTCACCAAAACTGGCTCAGACCTTGGGCAACCCAGAAGAGTTCTATCTGTTCAGTGTCGGTTTAAGTGGTAGCGCGTCTTACTGGCTGACAGATAACCTAGAAATTGGTGGCTCGCTATACTGGGATTGGTACAACAACTACGACAAGTTTAACTACGTCACCCCACCAGACGGCACTTCGATTCCTCGTGTACGTACCATGTTCCGTGCTTATCAAAATGAACACGCGGTAACCATGTCCAACCTACAGTTAACTTGGTTCCAAGAGTATTCAGATACCATGGACCAGCAATTCTACGCGGGCTATCTGGAGAGCATGTTTGCCGGAGTCGGTACCGAGTTTCTTTACCGACCACAAGGAGCTAACTGGGCGATTGGCGCTGACGTCAACTTAATTTCTCAACGTGATCCACAAAGTTACTTCGGTGTTTACGATGAGAAATGGCAAAATGTGCCAGAATATGGACGTCCGTTCCAAGTTGTAGATAAAGGCTTTACTGGTTTTGTGTCGGGTTATTACTACCCTCAATGGGATTTCCTACAAGATTTGATGATTCAAGTTGATGTTGGTCAGTTCCTAGCGGGTGATATCGGTACACAAGTGAATGTATCTAAACAGTTCAAGAGTGGTGTCATTGCAGGTGCATTCGCATCAATCAGTGATTTGTCGGCTGACGAATTCGGTGAAGGTAGCTTTACTAAAGGCTTCTACATTTCGATTCCATTCGACATCATGACCGTTAAGCCAAGCAACAACCGTGCGTTCTTTAGCTGGCAACCATTGACTCGCGATGGCGGTCAGAAGCTAGGTCGTAAGTACAGCTTGATTGAGCTGACGGATGAGCGTAATCCTTGGTATCAACGCCCAAATACGTCAAACGCTAAATAACAGCCTACTTGAGGGAGCTTCGGCTCCCTTTTGTTTATTCCTCCCCCAAGTGCTCTATACCTTTCCTTTTCCTTCCAATAGCGCTAATTTCTGTTTCTTGCTAGAATTCCTGAGAAAATTTTAATCTATGGTGGAAGTCTTATGATCATCGTAACTGGTGGTGCTGGCATGATCGGCAGCAACATTGTTAAAGCACTAAACGAAACTGGTATTAACGATATCCTGGTTGTCGACAACCTAAAAAATGGTAAAAAGTTTAAGAACTTAGTTGATCTGGACATCACAGATTACATGGATCGTGACGACTTTCTGACCCAAATTATGGCGGGCGATGATTTTGGTCCGATTGAGGCAATTTTCCACGAAGGTGCTTGTTCTGCAACGACTGAGTGGGATGGTAAGTACATGATGCTAAACAATTACGAGTACTCTAAAGAGCTGCTGCATTACTGTTTAGATCGCGAGATTCCATTCCTATACGCTTCTTCAGCAGCCACTTACGGCGATACAGAGACTTTCGTTGAAGAACGCGAATACGAAGGCGCACTGAATGTATACGGTTACTCGAAACAGCAGTTTGATAACTACGTTCGTCGCCTATGGCAAGATGCTGAAGAACATGGTGAGACCCTTTCTCAAATCACTGGCTTCCGCTACTTCAACGTATATGGCCCACGTGAAGACCACAAAGGTAGCATGGCATCAGTTGCGTTCCACCTAAACAACCAACTTAACGCAGGTGAAAATCCTAAATTGTTCGCGGGCAGCGAATCATTCAAACGCGACTTCGTTTACGTTGGTGATGTATGTAAAGTTAACCTGTGGTTCTTAGAAAACGGCGTATCAGGCATTTTTAACTGTGGTACTGGCCGTGCTGAATCTTTTGAAGAGGTAGCAAAAGCAGTTATCAAGCATCATGGCAAAGGCCAAATTGAAACCATCCCATTCCCTGAGCACCTAAAAGGCGCTTACCAAGAATTCACACAAGCGGATCTGACCAAACTGCGCACCGCAGGTTGTGATGTTGAATTCAAGACAGTTGCAGAAGGCGTTGCCGAATACTTAACTATCCAAAACAGTTAAGCACCACAAGGTGGTAGAACCATAACCTGCCACCTTTACTCAAGTGCAATAGCCTGTATCATTCCTAACTATCTTTTTCTCATTTAAACCACTTCGCCCGTACACGAATAGGTAACTAGACACGCCATGACCATAAAACGTGATGACTTCGACCCTAAAGCATATAACCCTGAGTTTAAGCGCCACTTTCTGTCGCCTAAGTACTGGGGCACGTGGTTAGGTGTTATCTTATTTTTACCTTTATCATTAATGCCACTGGGTTTACAAAAGTGGTTGGCGAAAACCATAGCCAAAAAACTGTCTAAATCCCACAAAGGTCCAGCTCACCGAGCGAGGGTGAACTTTGAGCTGTGTTTTCCGGAAAAGTCGTTCCAAGAACGTGAAGCTTTGATAGAAAAAACACTCTACACAGCAGCCATGTTCTTTTTTCGCTTCGGGTTACTAAGTTTACGCTCACCAAAGTGGCTTCAGAACCGTTGCCAAATTCGCGGCCTAGACATTTTACGACAGCACATTGATAACAACGAAAATGTGATTTTAATGGTTCCCCACTCTTGGGCAATTGATGTGCCTGCTATCTTGCTCGCTTCAATGGGAATGCCAGTGTCTGCAATGGCGAAGAAACAAAAGAATGATGTTGCTGACTGGCTGATGCACAAGCAAAGAGTCCAATACGGTGGTCGTGTTTATGAACGCTCAGGTGGCATTAAGCCTTTTCTGAAATCCATTCGAGATGGCTATGTAGGGTATTATCTACCCGATCAAGATCACGGCCCAGAGCATAGTGTGTTTGTAGATTTTTTTGCTACACGTAAAGCAACACTACCTGGTTTAGGCAAAATTGCGAAACTATCACGCTCAAAAGTACTGCCTCTATTTGCGTCGATGAACACTGAAGATGGTACGTTTGATATTGAGATTTTACCAGCGTTTGAGCTGGATAAAGGCGAAGAGCAAGACGCTCGTACCTGTAATGAAGCCATTGAATATTTTGTCGGTGATAAACCCGAACAATATATGTGGGTACTACAGTTGCTGCACTCTCAAGAAGACGGCAATAACTATTACAATTTGTTTAAACCAAGATATAACAGCGACTGGAAAGTACAGTGAAAGTATTTGTCGTAAGCTTGGCTCGATCGCTAGATCGCCGAGAACGTATTGAAGAAAAGTTAAAACAACAAGGCATTACGTTTGAATTTTTTGATGCAGTAGATGGCTCTGTTGACCGTTTTCTTCATTCAGAAAAAAGTCGTCCAACCATTACTCTACGCCGCAAAGGGTATCAATTAAAAACCAGTGAAGTCGCCTGTTTTGCAAGCCATTACGAGTTGTGGGTTCGCTGTGTTGAGCTTAATGAACCGCTCGTCATCTTAGAAGACAACGTCGACCCCGTAGAGGGGCTGCAGCAAGTACTCGAATATACCCTTCCATTGACTTCTAATTATGACTACATCAAGTTGTCTGCCACTCAGAAGCGTGTATTCACCCCAATCGTACCTATTGATGATAATCATATGCTAGGGGGATACTCAGCAGGCACTTGTGGTACCACCGCTTATATCGTCACACCTAAAGCAGCCTCAAAGTTTGTTATGCATGCTCAAGAGTTTATTGAACCAGTCGATGACTACATGGAAAAACCATGGAGACATGGTGTTCAAGTTTACAGCGTGTCTCCAGATCTCTTTACTAGAGCAGAGATTGCTTCGACGATTGGTGGTAAAAGAAAAGATAAATCCAAAATGACTCTTGCGAATAAAATATACGCTGAACTTTTTAGAACTTATGAGTCAATTTTGAAATTCCTATACTGGAAAAACAAAGCATGAAGATTTTAATCATTGGCCCTGCATGGGTCGGCGATATGGTAATGTCGCAATCGTTATATATCGTATTAAAGCAACGCCATCCAGATAGCCAAATTGACGTTATCGCTCCAGGATGGTGTAAACCGATTCTTGATCGTATGCCAGAAATCCACCAAGCGATTGAAATGCCTATCGGTCATGGTGAGTTTAACTTATTAGGCCGCAGGGAAATTGGTAAATCATTACGTGAAAAGCAATATGACCACGCCTATATCTTGCCTAAATCAGCGAAATCAGCACTGATCCCATGGTTTGCCAACATTCCTCTTCGTACTGGCTGGAAAGGAGAAATGCGCTATGGTTTATTGAATGACTTACGCCCTAACATGAAGTCTTTTCAGTACATGGTAGAGCGCTATGTAGCGTTAGCTTATCCAAAAGCAGAAATGGTGGATTCTAACTCTCTTGGCGGGCTTGAAACTTTACCTCGCCCACGCCTTGCAATCAACGAAGCAGAGCAACAAGCCACGCTCAAAAAGTTCAACTTAACGCAAGACCAACCAATTATTGGACTGTGCCCAGGAGCAGAGTTTGGTCCTGCCAAAAAATGGCCCGAAACACACTACGCTGAAGTTGCGACGCAAATGGCTCGTTCTGGGCATCAAATCTGGTTGTTTGGTTCTCAAAAGGACTTAGAGACTTGTAACAATATTCGCGCACTTGTTCCGACGCAATTCCATGAGGACATTCACGTTCTAGCAGGCCAAACCAGCTTAATTGAAGCGGTCGACTTACTTGCTGCATGTAAGACTGTTGTCGCGAATGACTCAGGCTTAATGCATGTGGCAGCTGCGGTTGGTTGTAATGTTGTTGCCGTGTATGGCTCAACTTCATCGAAGTACACCCCCCCACTCGCAGAAAAAGTGGAGATTGTTCATACCGATATTGATTGTCGCCCTTGTTTCCAGCGTGAATGTCAGTACAAACACCTTAAGTGCTTGACAGAACTTTCGCCTAAGCAAGTGCTAGATAGTATCCAAAAACTTGACGCCATTACGATAAGCTCATGTTAGTTCGCATTATTTATACCTTACTACTCGCCCTAGCGTCACCGCTGCTTTTGTTTGGTTTGTACAAGAGCAAACCAAATAAGCCTAAGTTCGGCTCTCGCTGGAAAGAGCACTTTGGCATAACCCCCAAGTTAAAAAGCAACGACAAACCTATTTGGATACATGCCGTATCTGTTGGTGAAAGCATAGCAGCAACACCTTTAATCAAAGCCCTTAAGGAACAAAACCCCGAACAATCTATTCTAGTTACAACAACAACAAGTACGGGAGCTGAACAGATTGCTAAGTTGGGTGATTTAATTGAACACCGCTATATGCCAATTGACTTTGGGTTTGCTATCAAAGGTTTTCTTAAAGCAGTACAACCAAAACAAATGTTGATCATTGAGACTGAGCTGTGGCCAAACACGCTTCACCATGTTTACAAAGCGGGTATCCCTATAACAGTCGTGAATGCTCGCCTATCTGAAAAATCGTGTCAGAACTACGCCAAAATACAGCGGCTTTTTAACCAGCTTCATCCATGCCTAACTCAAGTACTCTGCCAAACGGATTCAGATGCAGAGCGCTTCGAACGCTTAGGCGTTGAGAAAAAGAAACTATCCGTTACTGGTTCGATTAAGTTCGATATTCAAATATCAGAGCAAGTGAAACAGCAAGGACAGCAGCTTCGAGCCCAGCTTGGAAAGGATCGTCCAATTTGGATTGCAGCTAGCACCCACAAAGGCGAGGACGAACAGGTATTAGATGCACATAGACAAGTTTTAAAATCTCATCCAAATGCATTACTTATTTTGGTTCCTCGCCATCCGGAACGATTTGATGATGTGTTTGCGCTTTGCCAAAATTCCGGCTTCAATAGCACCAGAAGAACCAATGCTGCAATAGTTAACGCCGATACACAGGTATACCTTGCTGATACTATGGGTGAAATGCTGATTCTCCTTGGTGCCAGTGATGTTTGCTTTATGGCTGGGAGTTTGCTTGGGGATAAAGTTGGTGGACATAATGTGCTTGAACCAGTCGCACTCAACGTTCCAGTGATATCAGGCCCTAGTTACTTCAACTTCAAAGCGATTGTAGAAGACATGATTGCTCTGAATATTATAGACATTACCGATAAAACTCAGCTAGCGAGTAAAGTACTAGAGCGCTTTCAACATAGTAACTCTCAGCAAATGAGTGATTTTATTCAAGGCTATTTAAACTCGACTCAAAAAACAATTGAAGCAATTAAATAATGCCACAGACCCATTCAGCCTACTTTGTCATTACCGTTTTTGTGATTGCAATAATTGCCCTTGTCACAAGGTATCAAAACAAACCTGAAAAGGTTTTTGGAGTAGTTTTGCTTGTTTTATATAGCAGCAGATCCGTATCGACAGAGCAACTCATTAGCAGTATTGCCAATCCTGGCGTACTTACGCTGGTACTACTTATCATCTGCTCGCTAGCTTTAGAAAAGACCTCACTACTTCGTAGAATCTCGCAATTAGTCATCAAACCTAGCTATAAATCTACCTGGGTTCGACTGTTCTCGATAACCACATTGTCTTCAGCATTTCTAAACAACACAGCGGTGGTCTCCACCATGATCGCCCCAATACGTGCCAATACCCTTCACCCAGCCAGCAAACTGCTACTTCCCCTATCTTTTGCTGCCATCCTTGGCGGAACACTAACGCTGATCGGCACTTCGACGAATTTAATCGTCAATAGTATGGTGCTCGATGCTGGGCTACCTAGTCTCTCCTTTTTTGATTTTTCACTTGTTGGCGGCATTGCTGTACTTGGGTGCGGGCTCACCCTGTTTTTACTTAGCCATTGGCTACCTAGCAACATTGAACGAGCAGATACTCAAGCTCAATATTTCATTGATGCTGAGGTAGAACCAAACTCCCCACTTATCGGTAAAACTATTCAGCGCAACGGGCTGAGAAATCTAAACTCTCTGTTTTTAGTCGAGATTCATCGCCAAGGAAGAACTATTTCACCAGTATCACCACATGAGTTAATAGAGGAAAATGATCGCCTATTATTCTGTGGAGAGATTAGAAAAGTAACCCAATTGAATCAATTCACGGGCTTATCACTCTTTGCTCATAAAGGCGAAAGGCTAAGTCATGATCTCAAAGAGGTCGTATTACGCCCTGAAAGTGCTTTAGTAAATAAGACCCTAAAACAAATTGGCTTTCGCGCTATGTTCAACGCTGCAGTGGTCGCGATCCGACGCGATGGTCACACGGTTTCCGGAAAGCTCGGTGAAGTTACCTTAAGAGCTGGCGACTATCTGGTACTCGCTGTAGGTGATGACTATCACCAGCGAAATAACATCGCTAAAAACTTTATACAGCTCCAAGCGCTAAAAGCAGATAGGCTACTCAAAGGACCGCAAGAAATTATCGCTGTTCTTGGCTTTTTTAGTGCTATCGCTCTTGCAGCTATGAAGATAGCTCCACTGCTGCACAACCTGATCTTGTTGCTTGGTGTTCTACTATTAACTGGAGCACTGAAAACGAATGAAATTATACGAAGGCTACCAGTCCAGATATGGCTAGTAATTTCATCTGCACTTTTGCTGTCTCAGGCATTAGATAATAGTACAGCAGTCGACCTCCTGGGGAGCGCAATGACAGAACAAGCTGAATTTATGAGCCCATTGTCAGGGCTTATCATGGTTTACTTGGTCACTTTATTGCTAACGGAGTTGGTCACCAACAATGCGGCGGCGGCCTTAGTCTTCCCCGTTGCTTATGCCCTCGCGACGAGTCTAGATGCAAATCTTCACAGCTATATTTTAGCTGTCGCGTTCGGCGCAAGTGCAAGCTTTATTAGCCCATATGGATACCAAACCAACTTAATGGTTTACAATGCAGGTCAGTACTGTATCAAGGATTATATAAAGATTGGGGTGCCGATGAGTATTACGTATAGCGGTTTAGTATTAACGGCTATCACAACTATCTATGGCGTTTAACTCCCTCATCGAATCAAAGAGAGACCGGAATGAAACTTTCTCCACAACGAATGACTCACCTTAAGCAGCTTGAGGCAGAATCTATCCATATTATGCGTGAGGTAGCTGCCGAGTTTGATAACCCAGTGATGCTTTACTCTGTTGGTAAAGACTCTTCAGTGATGCTACACCTTGCGCAGAAAGCCTTTGCGCCTGGCATTCCCCCGTTTCCACTTATGCATGTTGATACCACATGGAAATTCAAAGAAATGATTGAGTTTCGTGACTACATGGCGAAAAAGCTTGGTATGAAGCTGATTGTGCACCAAAATCCAGAAGGGCTTGCGATGAACATCAGCCCATTTGTGCATGGCAGCTCAAAACATACTGATATCATGAAGACACAAGGCCTAAAACAAGCCTTAGATAATCATGGCTTTGATGCTGCTTTTGGTGGTGCTCGTCGTGACGAAGAAAAGTCTCGCGCGAAAGAGCGTGTTTACTCTTTCCGTGATGAACATCACCGCTGGGATCCTAAAAATCAACGCCCTGAGCTTTGGAATATCTACAACGGCAAAGTAAACCAAGGCGAGAGCATTCGCGTATTCCCTCTTTCTAACTGGACTGAGCTGGATATCTGGCAATATATCTACCTAGAGAGCATCGAGATTCCAAGCCTGTACTTTGCAAAAGAGCGTCCCGTCGTTGAGCGTGACGGTATGTTGATCATGAAAGATGATGATCGCATGGAGCTTCGTGAAGGGGAGACGGTAGAACAACGCATGGTTCGCTTCCGTACACTAGGCTGCTACCCATTAACGGGAGCGGTTGAATCTCAAGCAACAACGCTACCAGAGATCATTCAAGAGATGCTGCTTACAACCACTTCTGAGCGCCAAGGCCGTGCCATTGACCACGATAGCTCTGGCTCCATGGAGAAAAAGAAACGTGAGGGTTACTTCTAACTATGACCTCGCCGTATCAAAAGAAGCACAATGAGTCTGTGAGTGACGATGTGGTTTGGCATAACACCAGCGTAACTCATGAAGATCGTGTTGCGCTTAAGCAGCAAAAGCCTGTTGTACTTTGGTTTACCGGACTTAGTGGCTCAGGAAAATCGACCGTCGCTAACGCGGTAGAAAGCAAGCTATTAGCGTTAGGTAAACATAGTTACCTTCTTGATGGTGACAATGTGCGCCACGGTCTAAACAAAGATCTTGGCTTTAGTGATCTAGACCGTATTGAGAACATTCGCCGCATTGGCGAGGTGGCTAAACTATTTGTCGATGCCGGGAACATTGTTCTGACCGCGTTTATTTCGCCATTTATCTCAGATAGAAAGCAAGTGCGCCAGTTAATGCAGCAAGGCGAGTTTTTAGAGGTGTTTGTTGATACTCCACTCGCAATCTGCGAGCAAAGAGATCCTAAAGGCCTGTATAAAAAGGCACGCGCAGGTGAGATTAAACACTTCACTGGCATCGACTCTGAGTACCAAGCGCCTATATCTCCAGAAATTCACATCAAGACAGCTGAGCTGTCTGTCGAAGCGTGTGCCGACCAAGTGATTCAAGCGCTCACTGAAAAAGAATACATTTAAAAGGAAGTCATTATGTCTCATAGCTCTGAGCTTATCGCTAAAGACATTGAAGCGTACCTAAACGTACATGAAAACAAAGACCTACTTCGTTTCTTAACTTGTGGTAACGTTGATGACGGCAAATCTACACTGATTGGTCGCCTACTATACGACAGCAAGCTGATTTATGAAGATCAAATGGCTGCGATCGAAAAAGATTCTCAAAAGTTCAATACGACAGATGAAGCGTTCGACTTAGCACTACTAGTCGACGGTCTACAGTCCGAGCGTGAACAAGGCATCACGATTGATGTTGCCTACCGCTACTTCTCAACCGACAAGCGTAAATTCATCATCGCCGACACTCCAGGACATGAACAGTACACTCGTAATATGGTTACGGGTGCTTCTACCTGTGATCTTGCGATTGTAATGGTTGATGCTCGCCACGGTATCCAGACGCAAACACGTCGTCATAGCTATATCTGTAGTCTACTTGGAATTCAGCACGTTATCGTTGCCGTTAACAAAATGGATCTGATGGACTACAGCCAAGAGGTGTATCAGAAAATCAAAGCCGATTACCGAGATATGGCAAAGAACTTCAACATCAAGGATATCCGCTTTGTGCCAATCTCTGCTCTAAAAGGCGACAATGTTGTCACTCCAAGTGAGAACATGGATTGGTACCCTGGCGCTACATTAATGAAGCTGCTTGAAACAGTTAAGATTAACCAAGACATCAACACTGAAGTCATGCGCTTCCCAGTGCAATATGTCAATCGCCCAAACCTAAACTTCCGTGGTTTTTGTGGCACCCTTGCTTCAGGCATTGTACAGGTTGGTGATGAGGTTACTGCTCTTCCATCGAACAAAGTTTCTCGCATCAAATCTATCTTTACCTTCGATGGTGAGCTAAAAGAAGCAATGCCGGGTCAAGCCATCACCCTAACGCTTGAAGATGAAATCGATGTGTCACGCGGCGATATGCTTGTCCATTCCAACAACATTCCGGAGGTTGTAGACGCTTACCAAGCTCATATCGTTTGGATGGATGAATCCCCGATGCAAACGCATAAAGAATACCTATTCAAATTTGCGACTAAAACCTGTACAGGTAAGGTTTCTCAAATTGAGCATAAGGTTGATGTCAATACACTTAAGCAGCATGATCATAAAAATACGCGCCTTGAGTTAAACGAGATTGCACTCGCCTCAATAAAGCTTACCGATAAAGTTGCAATGGATGTTTATCAGCAGCTACCTCAAACTGGCGCTTTTATCATTATTGACCGCATTAGTAACGTGACTGTCGGCGCGGGTATGGTGTCATCGATACAATTAAACCATACTGAAGAACCAGCTCGTGTTTACTCAGAAGCAGAGAAAGAGCTCAATGCTTATGTATGTAAGCACTTCCCAGAGTGGGGCTGTGTAAAAATAAACTAAATAAATAGGTGAGCCATAAACATATCGCTCACCTATTTTATTGGGAAGGGTTAGAGAATATTAGATTTCTGATCCTCTCCTTTATCGCTTTCCTCTGAGATTTTCGCGCTCTTTTTTTATATTTTCTTATTCGATTGCTAAATGACTTTAAGTTAACTCCATCCAAGTCTTGTTTTAGTGACTCCAAACTGTTGGCCATTGCTAACAAAAAGTCTCTCTGATCTTCGTGAGAGGACGAGGACATCCTTGTTGAAAAAGAATCTTTTTGATTAATTCTATATACAGACATTGGTTCAGGTAAGTAGACTCCGCCTCCTTTTACAGAAGACATAATCTGCATAAAATAGTCTCCACATGGCATTAATTTAATAGTGCTTGATGAAGCTAGGGATAATGCAGACTTACGGATAAATAAAGATGCTGTTGGGCAGTAATCACCATCTCCTAGTATAACTTCATCAGTAGAAACGTAATGGGTTCCCTCAAAATGATTTGAGACTAGCTCTCTATTGCCTTCTGGGTCCTCTGAGTATGCTGGATGAAAGCAAAGGTCTATATTTGGGTTCCCCTCTAAAGCATCAAATTGTTTCTGTAGCTTTGTATTATCTATCCAATAGTCATCACCTTCGCAAAAAGCTAAATACTCCCCTTTAGCCTTTGGTGATAAGTGTGACAATGCTAGGGTTCGGATACCTTTAGAGTAAAGATTTTCATCAGTATACATTCGAACTATGTTCGAATGCTTTTCACATATCTCATCAATAATTTCTCTACTATTGTCCGTAGAGAGATCATCATAAACAATAACTTCAAATTCGAAATCACAGGACTGGTTGAGAAAGCTATTAATTGTTTTCTCAATATATTTAGAGTGATTATAACAAACACAAAGAATTGAAACTTTAACAGACATATTATTACCGACCTACAAGTAGTGTTCCAACTTACTCTCTTTAACAAAATCCTCTATACGACTTACAATGTCTGTATCAAGGCTATTTTGCCAGCTTATGTCTTTATCCTTATTTTTGAATACAGAGTAGGTAGTATCAACCTTCTTTTTTGACATAAGAAATGACTTAGTTTGTGAGGTAAGCTCTAGTCCTAGAAAATCGAATATATCTTCAACTTGTTCTAGAGGGTCTTCTAGTAGAGCACTATAGTGCACAAGTTTAAAGTTATCTGGATACAGCTGAGAAAGTTTTTCAAATAACTTTGTAGTCTCAGCCCACTTATACAGACCAAAATATTCTTCTTTTTTCTCTAAGTTTTTCTTGCCTGCATAGATCAACTCTTCTTCCAAAAGCCAGCCTAAATCGGTTCTAAATTCTCGCTTTGCATTGTACCAACTGCTAATTACAGCTCTCGGGTCTCTAACCAAGCCTAAAATCTTTACATCAGGACATTTTTTGATCATATTCTCTATAATATGATGGTATCTAACTTCCTTGTATGCAACGACTGTCGATTTATTGCTCTTTTCGAAGATAGGTTTTTTACCTTCTTTTCTATCATCTTCTTGACGAATAAAAGAGGAGTTAGTTTGTGCAATGCTATTAAAGAACTCTTCAATATCATCTTTTTCAGAATTGTCATCTAGAAATGACTTGAATTCATAAGAAAATAGAGGCTGATATAGATAGTTAACGTCAGGGGAACTATTAATAATTTCACCTAACCAAGATGAACCAGAACGTGGCACAGAGTGGATCGCAACTTTATTCATACTATATAATTTCCACGTCGTTTAGAAATTTTCTAATTTCACTCTTACTGCAATTCATGAGTAAATCAATAATAGACAAGTTATCTATAAATTCATCACACCCTTGTTTATAGCTTATAGGTTTCTTTTTTAAAAATTTCAAAGAAATACCTTCATCTAAAAAACTATCTTTTGAGTATAGTTCATAACCACCTATAGAGTTAATATATTCACTTGCTTCGTAAAGCTTACAAATTGATATCAATTTATCCTGTGCATTCGAATTTCTATTATATTCCAAGCTACTAGAATGGACAAAAACACGTTCAACATCAAGATATTTAAAGACTTCTACTGCAGAACTGGCCGCCATCTCAGATATATTTAGACTACTACTTAGCACATTCTCTATAATTGGCATTACATCATTAAAATAAGGAGCTTTTGAGTAAGCTTGTCTTATCGTTGCAATAACTTTACTCAAATCACCTTGACACAAAATTTCATTAATAAGCTTGTTTTGAGACGCTTTTATCAATGGAACAGTAAATCTAGTGACCTTCCCATTCATTAATATACTATTTCGATTAACGTACCCTCTCTTAGGAAAGTTCACATCATCATAAAAAACAAACACATCTGACCTGTAAACTAACTGATAGTAGCCTAGATATGGAAACAAGTAAGGCTGCATAATAGCAAGTTTCATATTATAAGAACTCTCACATGGTTAATTTAGTATCAATTCTAAAACTTTACATACAGCTTCAACATCATTTTCTGACATACTAGCATGTAGCGGTAGACAAATAATTCCTTTTGATATCTGCTGACTTACAGGGCATCCAAAGCTCAGATTATCAGGGTAGGCAACATCTAAGGATGGCGTAAAGTATCGTCGATGTTCAATATCATGCGCAGACAAAGCATCAAGTAGTCTTTCCTGCTTGTCTTTATCTCCAATGAAAATTGGCATGTAAGCACCATTATAAGACGCTTCGGGTAACCAAAGAGGTAATTCAACATAAGGTTCTAAACGCGTCCGGTACAAACTAAACAGGTTGGATCGATGCTCAATTACCTCTTCAATCTGATCAAGTAGTGTTAATCCTACTGCGCATTGGTACTCATTCAACTTTGCATTAATACCTGGCTCGCCTAATTGTCCATTCGCTTGAAGACCAAAGTTAATGAACTCTTTCGCACGTAAATAATCTTCATGCCGCTTGAATACAATTGCACCACCTTCGACTGTATGGAATATCTTAGTGGCATGAAAACTCAATGTACTAGCATCGCCAAAGTTTAAGAGAGACTCCTGACCAACCTTAACTCCAAATGCATGAGCAGCATCGTATAGAACCTTGACCTTATATCGTTCTGCAATTTCTTTGAAACTCTCAACTTCACAAGGATTTCCATATACATGTGTTGCAACAACACCATCTACTTGAGAGTTTGCTTCAAGAGCTGCTTTCAAAGCATCTGGAGATAAGTTATAAGATTTTGAATCGATATCGCAATAGCTCACATCAATACCTTGCCACATCAACGCTGATGAAGTTGCAACAAAGCTAAAGGGTGTAGAGAGCGCGGATTCAATTCCTAAAACTTTACATGCCACCTGAAGTGCCAGCGTACCATTAGAAACTAACAATAAGTTTTTAACACCCAAAAACGTTTCAAGTCGTGTAGTAAGCTTTTCATGCAATGGCCCAAAGTTAGTATACCAACCACTCTCATTTACTTGAGATAAATAGTTAGAAAGCTTAGTTAAGTCTGGGGATAATGGACTGTTAAGTTTAATTGTCATCTTCGCTCACAATGCTTGATAGGTAGATACCATAATTGTTCTTCTTAAGGGCATCAGCTGCCGCCATTAACTTCTGTTTGCTAATCCAACCATTGTTAAAGGCAATTTCTTCCAAACATGCAATCTTATAACCTTGTCGTTTCTCTATCGTCGAAACAAATTGAGCAGCTTCGAGCAAGCTTTCGTAAGTACCTGTGTCTAACCAGGCAAAACCACGCCCTAACATTTCAACATTGAGCTCGTTTGCTGTTAGGTACATTTGATTTAATGTGGTAATTTCCAGCTCACCTCGCTCTGATGGCTCGACTTGCTTAGCTCTACTCACGACTTGGTTGTCAAAGAAGTACAGCCCCGTCACAGCATAGTGGCTCTTTGGCTTAGCTGGTTTTTCTTCAATAGAGATAGCTTTTCTGTCAGCATCAAACTCAACCACACCAAAGCGCTCAGGGTCTTTCACTTGGTAGCCAAATACCGTAGCCCCATTGCCACTCTCTGCAGTCTCAACCGCTTTCTTTAACTTTGGAGAGAAGCCCTGTCCATAAAAAATGTTGTCACCCAGCACCAAACATACTGAGTCATCGCCAATGAAGTCTTCACCAATGATGAAGGCTTGAGCTAAGCCGTCTGGACTTGGTTGAATCTCGTATTGCAACTCAATGCCAAACTCTGAGCCATCCCCTAACAAGCGCTGAAATCCTTCTTGGTCTTCTGGCGTGGTGATGATCAAGATTTCACGAATGCCAGCAAGCATGAGTACCGACAACGGGTAGTAAATCATTGGTTTGTCATAAACCGGCAGTAACTGCTTAGAGACACCGCGTGTAATAGGGTAAAGGCGAGTGCCCGAGCCACCTGCTAAAATAATGCCTTTCATTATTCGCCCGCTCCTAATCGCTCTAAACTGTATGAACCATCAAGCACGCGTTGCCACCATTGCGGGTTGTTTAGGTACCATTCCACGGTTTTACGAATGCCGCTTTCAAAGGTTTCTTCTGGCGTCCAGTTAAGCTCTTGAGCGATCTTGGTGGCATCAATTGCGTAACGTACATCATGACCAGGACGATCTTTGACATAAGTGATCAAAGATTCATAAGACTCAACACCTGCCGGCTTGTCTGGTCGCAGCTCTTCAAGCAAAGCACAAATGGTTTTCACTACTTCGATGTTGGCTTTTTCGTTATGACCACCGATGTTGTAGGTTTCACCGACTTCACCTTCGTTGACCACTTTGTACAGCGCGCGAGCATGGTCTTCCACAAACAGCCAATCCCGGATCTGCATACCATCACCATACACAGGCAACGGCTTGCCATCGAGGGCATTTAAAATCATCAGAGGGATCAACTTCTCTGGGAAGTGGTACGGACCATAGTTGTTGGAGCAATTAGTGATAAGTGTTGGTAAGCCATAAGTCCGTTGCCAAGCGCGAACCAGGTGATCGCTCGAAGCTTTAGATGCAGAATATGGGCTGCTCGGCGCGTATGAGGTGGTTTCGGTGAACAAATCATCCGTTCCCTCTAGATCGCCATACACTTCATCCGTAGAAATATGATGAAAACGAAACGCCGATTTGTTCGCTTCCTTAAGGCTTGACCAATATTGACGCGCCGCTTCAAGAAGATGGTAAGTGCCCATGACGTTGGTCTCAATAAAAGCAGCAGGACCATCAATAGAGCGATCGACATGCGACTCAGCCGCTAAATGCATCACCATATCGGGTTGATGCTCTGAAAACACGCGGTCTAGTTCAGTTCGGTCACAGATATCCACTTGCTCGAAGTAGTAACGTTCACTCTCTGAGACATCAACCAGTGACTCTAGATTCCCTGCGTAGGTCAGTTTATCTAAATTGATGACGGTATCTTGGGTGTCACGAATGATATGTCGGACAACAGCTGACCCAATGAAGCCTGCTCCACCGGTTACTAATATTTTCATTACAAATGTTACCTACGTTAATTTGTGTGCCATCAGATACACATGAATACTTTATGATTATTGTAGTTTATAGACTCACTCGAGCATCGTTAGACTCAAGAAGGCTTACTTAGAGCAATCAATATAAAATGATAAAAAACTCAATTAAGATTGAGAAGCATAACCGTCCTGAAAATGTTCAAAATCGGATTCTTGCCAAATAATCTGTCGCTTTAAACGCTCTTTATTAAATGAACGCAGAAGTCTATTTAGATTTTGATGCTTCCAGTCACCAGAAGTTTCAAAACGACACTTATCAAAATCGATAATCCATACCTTATCTTTGTCGTCGATCAAGATATTGTGGATATTCAAATCGGTATGGTTAACGCCAACCTGATGCATCTTGGCAATTTCTTGCCCTATTTTCTGATACATTTCTACCGATAAAGACTGTTCTTGCAAGATACTAACCAGATCTCTGGCGTTTGGGATTCGCTCACTTAATAAATCAGCTTGATAGAAGAGTCCTGACTTTACGGCTCTTGCTGCAATAGGACGAGGAACGTGCACCCCAGCCTCAATTAGCGCCAACAAAAGCTGAAACTCTTGCGCACAACGGGTGTTATCCCAGCCAGAGAACCAATAATGATCGTTAACTAACTTCCCAAACAAACCGCCACGACGGTAATGACGTAGTGCCGCTTGCATGTTCTCTAGTTGGATAAACCATGTCGTGCCTCGCCCCGTCGCACTGCCAACCACCTTGTCGGAGGACTGCCAGTATTCCGCATCAAATATCGGTTGGCTAGGATCTGTAATGATCTCGTCATCAAACCAGATCACTTGGTTGTTGTTTTTATACTGTTGAGTCATACGCTCACCCTCTAGCCTAAATACCGGCTGGCTAATATATACAACCAAGTAAATGCAGCAAACGCCAAAGCAACCATAACGGCAGCAGAGCCTATATCTTTAGCTCGACCACTGAGTTCATGCCGTTCAATACCGATACGATCCACTACCGCCTCAATCGCTGAGTTTACAAGCTCTACAATCAAGACTAATACCACGACCCCGATCATTAAGATACGCTCAACCATGCCAACATCCACTAGCCAAGCCAAAATCACAGCAATACTCAACAGAGCCAACTCTTGTCGAATGGCAGCTTCATGCTTAAAAGCCGCTTTTAATCCTTGGATCGAATAACCCGTCGCTTTAACGATGCGCTTTAGTCCGGTATTACCCGGCTTGCCAGATTCTTGCGATTGATGTGGTGTTGTCTTTGACATTGCAGAACACTTATCAGTACTTAGCTATATTCGAGCCGTGTATTTTACATTTATTGGGGATGTCTGCATAATTTACCTGCCTCTATTCATCGAATCAGACAATAATTATGTTCACTTCTGCCCCATCGTCACTATGCGTCTTGCGCTTGTCCGCTATCGGAGACGTTTGCAATACTATCGCCACCATTCAAGCTATTCAGAAACACTGGCCTTCGACCCAGATTACTTGGATAACGGGTAAACTTGAAGCCCAGTTATTAGCCGCCATCGATGGTGTAGAAGTAATTGTTTTTGATAAAAAAGCGGGACTTGATGGCTACAAATCACTTTGGCGACAGCTGAAAGGCAGAGAGTTTGATGCGCTATTGCATATGCAGTACGCGATTCGAGCGAGTGTCGCAACGTTGGGCATTAAAGCAAAATACAAACTTGGTTTCTCTTCTGATAGAAGCCAGGACTTTCAAACACTATTTACCAATGTCAAAGTGCCTTCCCCGCAATCTCTGCATGTCGCAGATGGCTTAATGGCCTTTGCCCATCAAATTGGGGTACCAAAGGCAGAACTAGACTGGGTACTTTCTTATTCAGACCACGACCAAGCTTGGGCAGAGTCTCATATTTCTCGTAGTAAACCTAACCTGCTGATTGTGCCTGGTGCGAGCAAAGCTTATAAAAACTGGAACGCGGAAGGTTATGTGGATGTGATTCATCACGCCAGAACAAAAGGCTGGAACGTGATTCTGGCAGGTAGCCCTGCTCAGGTAGAATTGGATCTGGCAGAAGCCATTCAATCTCGCTTGGAAGAACCGTGTCTAAATTTAGTTGGACAAAGTTCAATTCTGCAAATGCTTGCGTTAATAGATAAGGTTGAAATGGTCATCGCCCCCGATACCGGACCAGCACACATGGCGAATGCCATGAAAACGCCAATCATCGGGCTCTATGCACACCATAATCCGCTGCGAGTGGGACCTTACCGTTATCTAAAATACGTTGTCTCAGTGTATGAAGAAACGATCTTTGCGGAAACAGGTAAAAACAGTCACGAGTTAAGCTGGCGAACTCGCGCTAAAGATGAAACGGCAATGAACCGCATTACCAGCACTCAAGTAATGAGCATGTTCGATCAAGTCTTAGAAGATTTGTATCCTCAATACCAGTAAACTTACTGTCTTGATTTGTTAAGAAGGAAATGACCTTGTCCAAACCAACCTTAGCCGTTGCCTTAATTGTAAAAAATGAAGAGAAGCACTTACAAGCTTGTCTAGACACTGTGATAGATTGGGTCGATGAGATTGTCATCCTAGATTCTGGCAGTACGGATAATACTGAATCCATCGCAAGGCAATACACAGATAAGTTTTACTCTAACTTAGACTGGCAGGGGTTCGGCAAACAGCGCCAACTTGCTCAAACTTATATCGAGTCCGATTTCGTTCTTTGGCTAGATGCTGATGAGCGCGTAACTGGCGAACTGCGTCAAGACATACTGAATGCTATCAGTCAGCACAAAGACAAAAACATCTACCAAGTTAATCGTCTAACCACTGCCTTTGCCAAAGAAATTCGTCACTCTGGCTGGTCTCCTGACTGGGTAGTCCGTTTGTATAAAACTTCACAAACTCAATACAACGATGCATTGGTGCACGAAAGCGTGGTCATTCCAAATGGATTTAACATCGTGTCATTGAACGGGCGTCTCAAGCATTTTACCTACGAAAGGCTAGGTGAATATACCCGCAAGACTCAGTTGTATATGCAGTCTTGGGCTGACCAGAGAGAAGGAAAAAAAACCGCCTCTCTACTTAGTGCATTTACGCACGGTTTTTTTCGATTCTTTAAAATGTATATCATCAAGCGTGGCTTCTTAGATGGACGACACGGATTTTTGCTAGCCGTGTTAAGCGCAAACACCACTTTTACCCGTTATGCCGATCTGTGGCTGCGTGACTACGTGAAAAAACACAATAAAGAGCAATAATATGAATATTTGCCATGTGAATTTGGCTTCTGGCTACCATGGAGGAGAAAACCAAACCCTTCAACTCATCCAGCAACAAGTCAAATTGGGTTATAACCTTACGGTAGTCGCTAACCCTAAAAGCCCTTTTGCCGATGCCATCCGTAAACTGAACGTTAAGCTAGTGCTGGCGACTCACTTTACCAAGGCACACTCTAAAGCTGTAACTCAAAATTGTTCAATCATTCATGTTCATGAAGGACGCGCAATTTATTGGGCTCTCATTCAGCACATGCTTTATGGTAAGCCTTATATCGTCACGCGCCGTATAGATAACCCTCTAAAGAAAAAGTGGCTGGCAAATTTAGCCTACACGAAAGCGAGTGCTGTAGTTGGCTTAAGCACAGCCATAGTTCAGAGAGTCAAAGACGCTTACCCAACGTCTACCACTTACAAAATACCAAGCTCCCCGGTGGTATACTCTGTAGATAAACAAGCAGTTAAAGCCCTAAGAGAGCGCTTTACGGGTAAGTTTTTGGTGATTCATGCCGCAAACATGCTCAAACATAAAGGCTTCAATGTCACTATCGAAGCGGCAAGGCTACTAAAAGACATTGCGCCCTCTGCTCACATCTGTTTATTGGGCGATGGTCCAGAGCGACAAACGCTTGAAGCACAAGCAGAAGGTCTGACTAACATTAGCTTTGAAGGTAAACAGAACAACATGGGTGATTGGTTTGCAGCGGCAGACTTACAAGTACACCCATCGTATACCGAAGGGCTTGGTTCTGTCATTTTGGAAGGTATGGGCTCTGGTTTACCTGTTATTGGTACCAACGCAGGAGGCATTCCTGACATCATCGACCACAACTCAAATGGATTACTGGTTGAGCCAGGTAATTCACAAGAACTGGCAGATGCAATAGTAAAGGTTTCCCAAGATGATGAATTGAAGCAACACTTCATCGCTCAGGGGCAAGAGAAATTGAAATTGTTTGATATCAACTACACTGCTAATCAATACGTAGACATTTACGAGACAGTTTTACGATGAAAAAAGTCATATACCCAGGTACTTTCGATCCAATCACAAATGGTCACCTTGATATCATCACTCGTGCTGCAGACATGTTTGATCAAATTGTTATTGGTGTCGCGGCAAGCCCTTCTAAAAATACGCTTTTTAGCCTAGAAGAACGCGTAAAACTGGTTGAAGAATCAACAGCACATTTAAGTAATGTATCGACAGCCGGTTTTAGTGGTCTACTTGTTGATTTTGCCAGAGAGCAAGAAGCAAACGTATTGGTACGCGGCCTGAGAACAACGGTAGACTTTGAATACGAGTTCGGCCTTACCAGCATGTATCGCAAACTGTTGCCAGGCATGGAAAGCGTGTTCCTTACTCCAGCCGACGAATACGCCTTCCTTTCTTCCACTATTGTTCGTGAAGTTGCCATTCATGGTGGAGATGTGAAGCAATTTGTACCTGAATGTGTTTATATCGCTATCAATACAAAGGTAGCACAATGAGTTTCAGGAAATTTAAGTATTACGCTTCAAATGGTCTGCAAGTCTTAGTACCTAACTCCATTAGAAGTAAATCAGCTCGTCGTCTTATCGATAAATACCCGATGGATTCCTATATCCAAGAGCGAGTAGACTACTACAACAAGGTTAACGAGTCATTTGAACTTCCTGAAAACGAGTCGACACGTGTTGGCGGCTACAAAAAGACAGGCGGTACAACATACTACTTCGACCTACACAAAGTAGTTAAGTCCTTCCCAGCTCAATACTTTTTCCAGTTTTTGAACGGTGATATTCGTTATGTACCAGAATACCCATCCTTTCTTAAAAGTCGACCGATTGGGGAAGACAATCAAAACTCCGTCTTACTAAAGTTAAATGAGATTCGTCACTTCCAGTTTGTTACTGATAAACTGTCATTTAGAAGCAAGAAAAACATGGCGGCTTGGCGTGGTGTTGGATACCAACCACACCGTAAAAAAGTGATTGAGCAGTTCTATAACCACCCTCAATGTAACATTGGTCAGACACAGCCAGTCAACGGCGATCCTTGGGAAAAAGGATTTATGTCGATTGAAGAACAGCTTAATTACAAGTTTTTGCTCGCCATCGAAGGCAATGATGTTGCGACTAACCTCAAGTGGGCGATGTCTTCAAACTCACTGGTAATAATGTCCAAGCCTAGGTATGAGACTTGGTTTATGGAAGGCCGCTTGCAAGCAGGTGTTCACTATGTAGAGGTGAAAGCCGATTACTCTGATTTGATAGAGAAAATGGAATACTACATCGCTCATCCTGAAGAGGCAGAAGCCATCATCCATAATGCGCACGAATGGGTAGAACAGTTTAAAAACCCTCAGCGAGAAAAATTAATCTCTCTATTAGTGGCAAAGAAGTACTTTGAAAAATCAGGGCAAATGTAATTTGCCCTAATCCATATTTCACTTCTGACACTCACCACAAAAGAAGGTATTACGCTGCCCTATTTTTAGCTCTTGAAGTCGTTCGCCGCATTCTGGGCATGGCTCTCCGGCTTTTCCGTAAACTAATAACTCTTGTGCAAAGTAACCCGGCTTTCCATCGGCTTGCGCAAAGTCTTTCAGCGTAGTCCCACCTTGCGTAATGGCAATCTCAAGTGTCATTTTGATATTTTCAACAAGTAACCCCCACTCTTGAGAAGTTAGCTTACCTGCAGGCCTTGAAGGGTGAATTCGAGATTTAAACAACGACTCATTCGCGTAGATATTTCCTACACCAACCACGACTTTGTTGTCCATGATGAACTGCTTGACGGCAACACGCTTATTTTTAGCTTTCTCTACTACATATTCCGCATTGAACTCTTCAGTTAAAGGCTCAGGCCCCATGTTTGCTAGTACAGCATGGGACTCACCAGGAGCACACCACAGCCATGCCCCAAAACGACGCGGATCGTTATAGCGCAGTATTTTTCCACTGCTTAGTTTGAGATCCACATGATCGTGCTTTGCTGGCGGAAAGTCGGCGTCTAGAACACGTAAAGACCCCGACATGCCCAAATGAACAATGGCTGTACCTGTGTTTGTCTCGATCAGTAAGTATTTCGCACGACGACTAATCGCACGGATCACCTGCCCTTCCAATTTTTTAAGCTCTGTAGGAATATCCCAGCGCAATTTAGGCGTTCGAAAAGTAAACGACTGGATCGTTTGTCCAACCATGTGGGGGCTAATCCCCATACGGCTGACTTCAACTTCTGGCAACTCAGGCATTAGATTCTCCAATTCACCGGCTAATAGTTCTCGCTGCTAGCATAATCGAAAAGAAAAACGATAAATAGGGAAGCTTATTAGGGGATAGGCGCAAAAAGGCTCTACTCTGGCATAAGGTAGTTTTCATCGACGGAGATAGCGACCCATTTGTCTTGCCAGGTTTTAAATAGCCAAAAATCAGGTAAACGAAAGAAAGTCACCCGCTGCGGCTCTTCGAGATCCTGATACCAAACTTCTACCGTTTCAGGTACCGCCAGGTTAGGTTTTAAATGATCGTACTGTTCTGAGGTAAGTTCGGTCCCTTCCAATGATTGCCAGCGTGATACAAGTTCACTGATCGGTGCATCAACTTTGATGTTGGATTGCCACCGTCCATCATGCAGCTCGAACTCCCAGCCACTATAGTACAAAGACTCCACCGTATAGTCGGAGCGAAGTACATTTGGGTAAGGGTCTGCTTGATCTGTTAATAGGTAAGTTTTGATCCACATTGGCGCATTTAAGATCACTATAAATGCAATAATGCCCAGAATAAGAATATTGTTCCATCGGCGGCGACGAGCCGGACTCACACGCATAACCATCTCTACTCTCTTATCGTTATGAGTAAATTACCAAAGAGTATTGAGCTTGACTAGAACAACGGTGTGCAAGTGTGTAGGGAGTGGTGACTAAGCGGCAGAGGCGATCAATCAAAAATTCGAGTATAGAGTCGGACCAGTAGAATAACTTCAGCAGTGCCTTATAACCCGATGACGTACTGAACCTTTTCTTCAGCACTTTTATTCACGTAATAAAAAACCCAACTCGAAAGTTGGGTTTTTCAATTCATCAAAGAGACTGAAACCAATTATTTGATTTTTGCTTCTTTGTACATAACGTGCTGGCGAACTACTGGATCAAACTTTTTGATCTCAAATTTGCCTGGCATGTTACGCTTGTTCTTATCAGTTGTGTAGAAGTGGCCTGTACCTGCAGAAGATACTAGACGGATTTTCTCACGAACGCCTTTCTTTGCCATTGCTTATTTCCTCTTAAACGTTTTCGCCACGTGCACGCATGTCTGCAAGAACAGTATCAATACCTTTCTTGTCGATGATGCGCATACCTTTAGCAGATAGACGTAGTTTAACAAAACGTTTTTCGCTCTCTACCCAGAAACGATGAGTTTGTAGGTTCGGCAGAAAACGACGCTTAGTAGCATTTCGTGCGTGTGAACGGTTGTTACCCGTTACTGGACGCTTACCAGTTACTTGGCATACTCGTGACATGAATGTCTTCTCCAAAATCGTTTCAGCTCGATATCAACCTTGGTGGCCGAACCTCTCTATCTCTCGAAAAGAAGTTAGAGGTTAAGAACCGCTATGGAAAATCCATACAAGGCTATCAAAGGTCGCGCATTATACTAACTTGATATGCATTGCTCAAGACCCGAACAGATCCTTTTTACAGGTTTTCGTGATCTTTTTTTTAGACAGCAGATTTTTTTAGCAGTCCAAGCTGAATTCAGTTAAAAATTTAGTGGCGTGGATGATAGCAGATTTTTAGCAACTAACAACCTAAAAAACGCACAGTTATATCCAGCCTCTTTCAGCAAAAGAGACACTTTCCCCATCTCCGATGACGAAATGGTCCAAAATACGAATATCCACCAATGCTAATGCGTCGGTGAGACGCCTTGTAATCCTTCTGTCAGCTTGGCTCGGCTCAGCGACGCCTGAAGGATGATTGTGCGCTAGAATCAAAGCCGCCGCGTTATGATGCAGAGCACGCTTGACGACTTCTCTCGGATAAACCGACGCGGCATCCAACGTTCCTTCAAATAAAATTTCATCTTTTATCACTCGGTGCTGGTTATCGAGAAAAAGAATATAAAAAGCCTCTCTTTGCCGATCCCTTAAAATAGAAGACAGATATAACTTAGTTTGGTCGGAGCTGGTTAAGGCGTCACCACGCTTTAGCGTTTCCGCTAAATAGCGCTGCGTCATTTCTAGTACCGCTTGCAATTGAACATACTTGGCTTGCCCCAATCCTTTGTGACGACAAAACTCTTCTTCTGATGCTGAAAATAGTTGTCTGAGCGAACCAAAGTCTTGAATAAGGAAGTCTGCGAGCTCAATCACGTTCATTCCGCGGGTGCCTGTGCGCAAGAAGATGGCCAGTAGCTCAGCATCGGTCAAAGCTTGCGGCCCTCGTTGCAGTAGTTTCTCTCTGGGCATGGACTCATTTGGCAAAGCTTTCAGTATCATCTGATGTCTCTTTATATGGAAAGTGTCCCTATTCCACAAAACAAAAAGCGAAAGTCGAGTATGACTTTCGCTTTCTTCGTACTATCAGTGTTTTCCATGCAACTTAACAGTTCATCAGAGTTTAAAGTTGCCAACCAAGCCGTGAATTTCTGTTCCAGACTGTGATAGCTGCGTGCTGGTTGACTCGGCATGCTGCAACGTCTCATTAATGTTGTTCACGATCTGTTGAATAGCCACTAAGTTTTGGTTGATGTCTTCTGCAACCGCGCTTTGTTCTTCTGCGGCAGACGCGGTTTGAATACCCATATCTCGAATTGTTCCGATAGAATGATGAACACCAGAAAGAGATTGCTGAATGAGCGCAGATTCTTCCGCCGTTTTGACACCTCGTTTTTGGCTCACCGACATCGTACTGACCGCTCTTGATACACCATTTTGTAGCTGCTTGAGCATGTCGCCAATTTCATGAGTACTATTTTGCGTACGACTGGCTAACGAGCGCACTTCATCCGCAACGACGGCAAACCCTCGACCTTGCTCACCGGCTCTAGCCGCTTCAATCGCCGCATTTAGGGCCAACAAATTCGTTTGCTCGGCTATCTCGCCAATCACATCCAGCACTTTGGTTATTTTTTCGGTCTGTAAACTCAACTCAGAAATTGCATCTGACGTGCTGTCTATCTCCGTCACGAGTTCGGTAATGCCTTCTATTGCTTGCTCGACCTCATGCTGAGCGGCGGTGACTTGACTGTTGGCATCGTCAATTGCCTGCGCGGTCGCATTAGTATTGCTGGCTACTTCTTTGGCAGTCATGCTCATTTGCGTCACTGCCGTCACGACTTTGTCCGTCTCTAAACAGTGATCCTGCATTTGACCGCTCGCTTGGCTGGTCTGAGTGTTCAGGCTTTGGGAAACGGTCTGTACTGTCGTCGCAGAGCGATGAATGTCCTGCATCAGTGGGTGCAGCTTATCCATAAACTCATTAAACGCGGCCGCCACTTCACCGACTTCATCCTGACTTTCGACTTTTAAACGAGCCGTTAAGTCACCGCCGCCTGCGGCAACATCTTTTAATGAAGCCGCGACATGTTGTAATGGCTGAATACCTTTAGACACCACGATACTTGTGAGAACACTGGTAATGATCAATCCAATAACAGAAATCAACACGGCAGATAATGTATGCTCTTTTAGCTCTTGAGTCTTTAACTCTCTGTGCATCGCAACTTGCTGGTCGATGTCATCAATATAAACGCCAGTACCTAAAACCCAGTCCCATTTCGATAGATATTCTGCATAGCCCAACTTAGGCGCTTGTGCGTCAATGGTCGGTTTGTGCCACGAGAAATAGAGGAACCCATCCCCTTTTTGAGAAGCATCAATCAAGCCCGCAATAACTGCGACCCCATTTTTATCTTTTAAGTCGTAAAGGTTTTTACCCTCTAATGCAGGTTTGATGGCGTGCAACGTATTCACACCTTGAGAGTCGTAGGCAAAAAAGTAGCCATCGCTTTCAAAGCGCATGGCTTTCAGAATTTCTTTTGCTGCATCTTTATTACTTCCATTTACATCCGCGTCGTATAACGGTTTTATCGCCGTCACGCCCATCATCATATAGGCTTGTAACTCTTTCTTTTTCGTTTCGATGAGCTCTTGCCTGTCTCTTGCCAGCTCTGCTTCCAAACTTTTACTGCTGTTGATGTAATACACCACTGAGATCAACGTGGTGATCAACAACAGCGGAATTAGGGTTATCAGCAGCAATTTGTTTCGACTTTTCAACACCATGGTTTCCACTACCTCTTTTTCTTTTCAGACTTGCAAACTCCGCGCAACTTGTCTGTGAGGTAGGCGAGAATTTTCCCTTCCTCGGTCAGATTAATACTCTGGAGTTTGATGTGAATTATCTTCTCGTTATATATGCTCGGGCGGTCAGACTTTGAATTGTGTTAAAATCCGGTCATCAAATTGGAGATCTCACATGCAAACACTAGCAGGAAAGAAAATTCTACTCGGCATCAGTGGCGGTATTGCCGCGTATAAATGTGCGGAGCTAACCCGTCGCCTCATAGAGAGAGGAGCGCAAGTTCAAGTTGTAATGACGAAAGCCGCAAAAGAGTTCATTACCCCTTTAACCATGCAAGCCGTTTCGGGCCGTCCTGTCTCGGACAGTTTACTAGACCCAGCAGCGGAAGCCTCTATGGGCCATATTGAATTGGCCAAATGGGCAGATTTAGTGCTATTAGCGCCCGCGACCGCGGACTTAATCGCGCGCATGTCCGCAGGCATGGGGAACGATTTACTTACTACGCTCGTGCTCGCGACGGATTCCCCTGTTGCTGTTTCTCCTGCGATGAATCAACAGATGTATCGCAATATCGCAACCCAAGAGAACATCGCTACGTTAGCGCGTCGTGGTATGCACATCTGGGGCCCTGCGGCAGGAGAGCAAGCCTGTGGTGATGTGGGACCAGGTCGAATGCTGGAACCAATGCAGCTAGTACATCTATGTGAACAGTTCTTTCAACCAAAATTGCTAGAAGGTAGGTCGATACTCATTACCGCCGGACCAACTCGCGAAGCGATTGATCCAGTGCGTTACATTACAAACCATAGCTCCGGGAAAATGGGCTATGCATTGGCGAGCGCCGCAGCGCAGATGGGAGCAAAAGTCACCCTCGTGAGCGGTCCTGTCAGTTTAAATACGCCCGTAGGTGTTGAGCGCATAAATGTTTCCAGTGCACAAGAGATGCACGAAGCCGTTATGACACATGCAAACCAGCATGATGCCTTTATTAGCTGCGCTGCCGTTGCCGACTACCGCCCACAAACGATCGCGTCTCAAAAGTTGAAAAAGACAGAAGACAACGACGAAATGGTCATTAATATGGTTAAAAATCCTGATATTGTTGCATCTGTGGCAGCAATGACGGAGAAGCGTCCGTTTACCGTCGGTTTTGCGGCTGAAACCAATGATGTAGAGACCTATGCTCGAGGCAAGTTAACGAAGAAAAACCTCGATATGATCTGTGCAAACGACGTTTCGGTTGCAGGGCAAGGATTTAACAGCAACGACAACGCAATTACCCTTTACTGGCCTGAAGGTGAACTTGCGCTCGCTTTAGAATCAAAAGAAGCATTGAGCTTTAAAATTCTCGAAAAAATGCATCAATTGATGTAACTAACGTTTGAAAACCCTGCCAATTTTTTACAAAAGCTGGCATAAATTTGGTAAAAAAATGACAACTAAGGGTGTTAAATCTCCCATTCCACCCTTAGTGATCTAGTTTGAGGCGAAATAGCGTCTTATAATCCCCTCCGCTCAACTTTGTATTTTGAAAGGAAGTAACTAATGGCCGGCAGTAAAAAATCCAACCGTCGTGAAGAGATCTTACAAGCATTGGCAGAAATGCTTGAATCAACAGATGGCGCTTCACGCATTACTACGGCAAAACTGGCCAAGCAAGTCGGCGTTTCAGAAGCCGCGCTGTATCGTCATTTCCCAAGTAAAGCGCGCATGTTCGAAGGGTTGATTGAGTTCATTGAAGAAGCCTTGATGACACGTATCAACCGTATTCTAGACGACGAAAAAGATACACTAGAGCGTATTCGTATGGTGATGCACCTTATTTTGGCGTTCTCTGAGCGTAACCCAGGTCTGACACGCATTTTGTCGGGTCATGCTCTAATGTTTGAAAATGAACGCCTACGTGAACGCATCAATCAACTCTTTGAGCGTATAGAAACACAATTGCGCCAAATCCTGCGTGAACGTAAGATTCGTGAAGGGAAGTCTTTCCCTGTCGAAGAGCGCATCCTAGCCGCGCAAATTCTGGGACAAGTTGAGGGGAGCCTAAACCGCTTTGTGCGTAGCGACTTTAAATACCAGCCGACTGCAAACTTTGACGAGTACTGGGCGCTTTTGAGTGCACAAATAAAGTAAAAGACTATGAGTAAAGACAAATACACGCAGCCCGAGTTTTCTCTTTCACTTCTTCACCCTCGTAACTGGGGCGTATGGCTTGGTTTTGGTCTGTTGGCCATCCTCGTCAATATTCTTCCTTATCGGCTGCTGCTTTCATTAGGTCGTTCACTCGGTAAACTTGGCATGCGCTACGGTAAAAAGCGTGTCCACGTTGCTCAGCGTAACTTAGAATTGGCCTTTCCAGACAAAACAACTGAAGAGATTCAATATATTGTTGAAGAGAACTTCAAAAATACCGGTATGGCACTGATAGAAACCGGAATCACTTGGTTCTGGCCGACTTGGCGCTTTAAAAACCTGATCGTCGAGAAAGATCTCGGCGCACTGCGTGAAAAAGCCAAAGAAGGTAAAGGCGTCCTACTTTGTTGTGTCCATGCTCTTAATCTAGAGATCACTGCGCGTGCTTTCGCCGTGTTAGGCGTGGCCGGGTACGGCGCGTTTCGTCCGCATAATAATCCTGCTTATAACTTTATCCAGTATTGGGGACGGACACATAACGGCAATAAACTGATTGATCGTAAAGATGTAAAAAAGATGATTCGTGTTTTACGCAGCGGTGAGCGTCTGTTCTATTTACCGGATCACGATTACGGTCGCAAAAAATCAGTATTTGTGCCCTTCTTTGCCGTAGACGATGCGTGTACGACAACAGGCACGAGCATTCTGGCGTATACCTCAAAATGTGCGATCATCCCAGGCTCAGGGTTTCGCAATGACGAAGGAAAATACGACATCATCGCCGATAAGTGCATTGAAGCCGATTATCCACAAAAAGACGAAGTCGCCGCTGCCGCTTATATGAACAAGTATGTGGAAGAAGTCATTCTACGCGCTCCAGAGCAATGGATGTGGCTCCATAAACGCTATAAAACCATGCAAGATGAGCATGTCGAGAAAGGCATTCGCTATAAGTAAGTGGTCACGGCGATAAATCCAAAAACAAAAAAGGGCAGATGAATATCCATCTGCCCTTTTTACTTTTTCAGAAAAAGTAACCAATTAAATGCCGTATTCTGCGCGGTATGCTTTGACTGCTTCTAGATGCTCTTTGTCTGTGCCTTTCTCTTCAAGGAAAGTCACAAGGTCAGTCAGGCTAACGATTGAGATGATTGCACAACCAAAGTCACGCTCCACTTCTTGGATCGCAGACAACTCACCTTTGCCTTTTTCTTGGCGGTCAATCGCAACCAACACACCAGCAAGGTCTGCGCCATTTGCTTGAATGATTTCCATCGATTCACGAATCGCAGTACCTGCTGTGATTACGTCATCTACTAGCATGATACGGCCTTTAAGCGCAGAGCCTACAAGGTTACCGCCTTCGCCGTGATCTTTCGCTTCTTTACGGTTGAAGCAGTAAGGCGTGTCGACGTCATGATGATCCGCCAGCGCGACTGCTGTTGTCGTCGCGATTGGGATACCTTTGTACGCCGGGCCAAACAGCACATCAAACTCAATGCCTGAATCAGCGAGCGCGGCTGCGTAAAAACGACCAAGACGCGCTAGGTCACGACCAGTATTGAAAAGACCAGCGTTAAAGAAGTACGGGCTTTTACGGCCAGATTTCAAAGTAAACTCACCAAACTTAAGAACTTCTTTCTCAAGTGCAAACTCAATAAATTCACGCTGGTATGCTTTCATTATTTTCTCTCTATGTCCTTGGTTTCTTGTGTCTCTTCTCGACAATCATTCATTTCTCTATTGTCGAGATAAAAAAATAGCCCCCATAATGGGAGCTATCTAAATCAATTGGCTAACGCCGCCTTCTGCGCTGCGACAATTTCCGTAATGCCGACTTTCGCCGACTCGAGCAATGCCATCAGCTGTTCGTGACTGAACGGTTCACCTTCTGCGGTGCCCTGAATTTCAATCATCTTGCCTTCTTCGGTCATTACGACGTTCATGTCTGTGTCTGCCGCTGAATCTTCAACGTATTCAAGATCACACAATACTTCATCGCCTAGCAAGCCGACAGAAACTGCCGCTACGTGGCCTTTCATTGGATTCGCTTTTAGCTTGCCGCTATCTACTAGGTGTTGGAATGCATCGGCCATTGCAACACTTGCGCCGCTGATGGATGCAGTACGCGTACCACCGTCAGCTTGGATAACGTCACAGTCAACGGTGATCATGAACTCACCCATGGCTTTTAGATCGACAACTGCACGTAGGCTTCGCGCGATAAGACGCTGAATTTCCATCGTACGGCCGCCTTGCTTTCCACTTGCCGCTTCACGACGAGTACGAGAATGTGTCGCTCGAGGTAGCATGCCGTATTCAGCTGTAACCCAGCCTTTACCTTGACCTTTTAGCCAACGTGGCACAGATTCTTCGACGGTCGCATTACACAACACTTTGGTGTTACCGAACTCAACTAACACTGACCCTTCAGCGTAAGCTGTGTAGTTACGAGTAATTTTGATAGGGCGAACTTGATCCGCCTTGCGATCGTTTGGACGCATGGGCATCTACCTTAAATATGAGGAGAAGACGATTTGGTTGGGCGAAGATTATAACGGAATCGATTCCGGATTCATAGGTTACGCATCTGGCACAACATAAACAATCCATACATGCCGCGCACCTATCGACGCAGCGTGATACACTCTTGAAGTAATTTTCAAAAAATGAAGACAGGAAAATTCGATGATTTACAGTATGACAGCGTATGCACGCAAAGAAGTAAAAGGCGATTGGGGTTCTGCGGTATGGGAAATCCGCAGCGTGAACCAGCGTTATTTAGAAACATACTTCCGCATGCCAGAACAATTTCGCGGATTAGAGCCCGTTTTACGTGAGCGCTTTCGTAAGCGCTTAGCGCGAGGCAAAGTAGAATGTAATCTGCGTTTTGAAGCAAACCCTGCCGCAAAAGGTGAGCTTAGCATCAATGAAGCGCTTGCTAGCCAGGTAATTAAAGCCGCTGAACAAGTCATGCACATGACTGGTGAACTGAGCCGAATCAATCCATTTCAAGTCATGCAATGGCCGGGGGTAATGGAAACGCCAGAGCAAGACATGGATGCGGTAAATAAAGTGCTACTAGAAGCGTTTGATGGCGCAATGGATGAATTTATTGAAGCGCGCGCTCGTGAAGGCGAGAACATGAAGGCGCTGATTGAGCAACGCCTAGAAGCGATCACATCAGAAGTTGTGAAAGTGCGCGCACGCATGCCAGAAATACTAGAGTGGCAACGTGAGCGTCTGTTCTCTAAATTTGAAGATGCGAAAGTAGAACTAGACCCATCTCGCGTTGAGCAAGAGCTTATCCTTCTGGCACAGAAATCAGACGTAGCAGAAGAGCTAGACCGTCTTGATTCTCACGTAAAAGAAACCACGAACATTCTGAAAAAAGGTGGCGCAGTGGGTCGTCGTCTAGATTTCATGATGCAAGAGTTCAACCGTGAATCGAACACGCTAGCGTCGAAATCCATCAGCACCGACATCACCGCATCGGGCGTTGAACTGAAAGTTCTAATTGAACAGATGCGTGAGCAGATCCAAAACATTGAATAATTTCCACACGCTTCCGTATTGTTATTTAAAGCAATAAGTATCAAAAACTTAACTATAATAAGATTCCATACAGGCCCATAGAGAACCACCTTTAACCACCACCAAATGGTGGTTAAAGTGGTGGGTAAAGTAAGGTTCTGCCGATTTAATGGGTGTGGAGTTAGGTTAGGATGTCTCAGTTAACAGTTAAGAAAGTGGAAGCATTAATTAAAACTAGTGGGATAAAACAAAGCGCTATGGTGATGGTAGTGGTTTGTATTTGGTTGTTCCCCATTCTGGCTATCCTAGCTGGATGCTACGTTTCACATCTAACAAAAAGCGCCGCGAAATGACACTCGGCAAAGTCAGTGACATATCTTTGCGTGACGCCCGACTCCTAGCTGCCGAAAAAATGAAACAAGTCCGTGAAGGGTTTTATCCGCTCATACAACGCAAGCGCGCAGAGCAAGAAAAAATAAAAACCGTTAACGACTTATTTTCAGACTGGTACCCATCCCAAGAAAAACGTTTAAAGCACCCTAACATTCCGAAACGTGTCTTCTTAAAAGATATTGCCCCTCATATCGGCGATATCCCTCTCGAGCAAGTCAACGCTCGTGATATTCGTACCACTATTAATGCCATCACTGCTGCTGGAAAACCCGCAATTGCGAATGACGCCCTTAACTATTGTAAACAACTGTTCAACCATGGAATGAAGCTCGACGTCATGCAAGGTAACCCTGCTTCTGCATTTACGGTTCGGGATGCTGGCGGTGTGGAAAAGAGCAGAGATAGAGCCTTAACTACCGAAGAACTCAAGCAGTTTTTTAATACCGCTAAACAAAACCCGATGAGCTTTACCCGTGACAACTATTTAGCATGCGCCTTACTAGTGTGCTTAGGTGTGCGTAAATCCGAGCTGTGCGAAGCCAGATGGGAAGAGTTTGATTTAGAAAAAGCAGTGTGGGAACTCCCAAAAGAACGCAGCAAAACCAATGTCGCTCTTACTATCCCTTTAGCGACAACAGTATTAGAGTGGCTTGAAGAACTGAAAGTGAGAAGCTTAGGCTCTGAGTATGTATTCCCTAGTCGCCGATCCAGTAAAAATCCACATATGGGGCCAGATACGCTTAATCGTGCGATTACCAAACTATTCGGGCATGAACCAGGTAAAAAGAAACAGCCGCCGAATCTTATGGGGGATATGCCGCACTTTATTGGCACAACAAGGCCCCCCCGGCCATGTGGCCGAAAGGTGCTTGAATCACAAGTTAAAAGGTGTTGAAGGGATTTATGACCGACATGATTATTTCGAAGAGCGGAGAGAGGCGTTAAATATGCTAGCCCTGCACATTTCTGAATTTGCAGATCTTTAAACGAGCCTGTAAATAATTCTGTGTAACTGCCGTGGTTACATATAATCTGTCAGTCTATCTTCGAACATAATCATAAAGCGATTCAGGGCTTGTAACCAGTTTCTGATGGGCATCGTCCACTTCTTGGAAGCATCCTGGATCGCTAAGAAGATCACTTTCCTTGCCGATTCATCCGTTGGGAACAGCTTACGTTTTTTATGGCTTTTCTAATCACACAGTTCAATGACTCGATAGCGTTGGTCGTGTAGATCGCTCTCCTGATGTCCTCAGGGTAATTAAACAAGGTATTGAGGTTATCCCAGTGGGCTGTCCAGGAACTGTTGATTTGAGGGTATTTGACGTCCTATTTATCAGAGAACATTTCTAGCGCTAACAAGGCTTCATATTCGGTCTTGGTCTTGGGCTGGAATCGAGTCTGGTACTTACGAACCAACTTGGGTTCAAAGTTCGCATCTCGGTCGCACAGCACATCAATAGGAACCTGGCCATCATCAGTGAGAATCGACTTAGATGAGTAGCCATTACGGGAGTTTGGGCTGAGTTTAGTAGCGTGCTTTTCGTAGCCAAAGTTATCATCAAGATCGGACTCTGTCTTGATTGATTTGGCAGCTTTACGAGAAAAAGCTTCAAGTGCTTTCTTATCCATGTTGTTTATCCTTAGCCTTTTCAAGGCTTAAGCTTAAACAATTACACAGAAATCAGGACAGTCTCCGACTAATTAAAAGTCAACTACGCCAAGTTTCCGTTGCTTGACTCATCTCCTTCTCTGCTATGCCAGCATATTCCATATGCTGGCATAGCAAGCACAAGTAAGATGAGCAGCTCCGTAGCTTATTTTCCTTTAAGGATTCCAGCTCCATCGGTTGCTCTACAGACGTATATATCTTCCTTAAGGCCAGTTGCGGACTCGTATTTATTTTTAACGGCGAGTTTTAGACGCTCAACTAAATGCATAGGAACCAGAGCAACAACACAGCCACCAAAACCACCGCCAGTCATTCGCACACCACCTTGGTCACCAATCGTATCTTTCACAATTTCAACTAAAGTATCGATTTCTTTAACTGTGATTTCAAAGTCATCACGCATTGACGCATGTGACTCCGCCATAAGTTCGCCCATACGCTTTATGTCATGCGCACGAAGTGCTTGCGCTGCTTTAATGGTGCGGTCATTTTCTGTGATCACGTGGCGAGCTCGCTTCGCGACCATGTAATCCAGCTCAGACACTTTTTCATCAAACTGCTCAATAGTAACATCACGTAACGCTGCCACACCAAACGTGCGTGCCGCTTCTTCACATTGCTTACGACGCGTGTTGTATTCGCTGTCTACCAAGCCACGTTTTTTGTTCGAGTTGATTATTACAACCGCTATGTCCTCTGGCATCGGTACCGCTTCAGTTTCTAAACTACGGCAATCCAATAACATTGCGTGATTTTCACGACCTTCTGCCGAAATCATTTGGTCCATGATACCGCAGTTACAACCAACGAACTCATTCTCTGCTTGCTGACCATTTAGGGCTATTTCTGTTTGGCTGATTTCTAGATTAAACAGTACTTTAAATGTTTGCCCTATCACCACTTCCAATGCAGCCGATGAGCTTAAACCTGCTCCTTGCGGAACGTTACCACTAACCGCAATATCCGCTCCAGTAAATTGGTAACCGCGAGAAAGAAGACTTTTCACCACCCCGCGAATATAGTTCGCCCACATTTGGTTAGATTGGAAGACAATCTCTTGACTGATATCGAACTCATCAATTGCATTGCCATAATCCACGGATACCACGCGTACTAGGGTGTCTTCACGTTTCGCCGCAGCGACTATCGTTTGGTAATTGATTGCACATGGCAGCACAAAACCATCGTTGTAGTCAGTATGCTCACCAATGAGGTTTACACGGCCAGGAGCTTGAATAATATGGCTCGGTGCATAGCCCAGCAATTCTTCAAAAGAGTTTTCAACATTTTGGATTAAATCAGACATAGGTGGCTTTCTCTTAAGATATAAATTTGGTGTTGGGGAAGTACTTTGAGCCTCATGTTTCATCGCAAGGTGGCACTCCCCATTTTGTTCGTTATCAATAGTTCTCGAGAGTTTATGACTCTTTATAATGCACATCACTTAAGTCGCGTAAACGTTGTGCAGCCTGTTCCGCGGTTAGGTCTCGTTGACTTTCTGCGAGCATTTCATATCCCACCATGAACTTGCGAACCGTGGCACTACGAAGTAGTGGTGGGTAGAACAGCGCATGTAATTGCCAATGGTCGATATCGGTGCCTTCTTCAAAGAATGGCGCATAGTGCCAACCCATCGAGTAAGGGAAAGAACATTGGAATAAATTGTCGTAACGACTCGTCAGCTTTTTGATAGCAACGGCAAGGTCATCACGTTGCTCATCAGTTAGCTCACTCATGCGGCGTATGTGTACTTTTGGAAGAAGCATGGTTTCGAACGGCCATGCAGCCCAGTACGGTACAACAGCAATCCAATATTCAGTTTCAACCACTGTACGTGAACCGTCTTTGAGTTCAGCTTGCACGTAGTCCACCAGCAAGTTGCTGCCATGTTCTTGGTAATACGCTTTTAAGTTGCGCTCTTTGCGCTCAATTTCGTTTGGCAAGAAGCTGTTCGCCCAGATTTGGCCGTGCGGGTGAGGCTGAGAACAACCCATGGTTTCGCCTTTATTTTCGAATGCTTGAACCCAAATGTAGTCTTTGCCTAACTCTTCGATTTGATCATTCCATGTATCAATCACGCCGCGAATTTTATCAACTGGCAATTCCGGTAAGGTTTTGCTGTGATCAGGCGAGAAACAGATGACGCGGCTCAAACCACGCACACCCTGAGATTTGAATAGCGGATTATCTGACTTAGGTGCATCCGGCGAGTCCACCATCAACGCTGCGAAGTCATTTTGGAATACGTATGTACCTTGGTAATCTGGGTTTACATCCCCAGAAATACGCGCATTAGTTGGACAAAGGAAGCACTTCTCATCGTAACTTGGTTGTTCGTCAATCTCTGGTTTCTCATCAGCCCCACTCCAAGGACGTTTAGCTCGATGTGGAGATACCAAAACCCATTGCCCAGTTAATGGGTTGTAACGGCGATGTGGATGATCTATTGGATTGAATTCAATATTTGACATATTACTTGCTCATCTTTTTTAGTCTGTCTTCGATTTGGCACACACCAAACTCATCAATTTTTTTATAAGAAGTTTCGAGTACATTAATACCCGTCAGGATTACTCGATTGCCAATTCCACGTATCTGCCGTCATTTCAGCAATGCTGCGAGTCGCTTTCCAACCGAGCTCTCTTTGTGCTTTTGTAGTACTGGCCCAACATTCTGCAATATCTCCAGGGCGCCGAGGACAAATCTCGTAAGGGATTGGATGACCACATGCCGTTGAGAACGCTTCGACCATTTCAAGTACGCTCGAACCTTTGCCCGTGCCTAAGTTGTACACATGCAAACCGGCTTTTTCGCCGACCGATTTCAGGGCAGCGATATGACCGTCAGCCAAATCCATCACGTGGATGTAGTCACGCACACCAGTACCATCTGATGTGGAGTAATCACTACCGAATACCGACAGTTTTTCGCGGCGACCAACTGCGACTTGAGCGATGAACGGCATCAAGTTGTTTGGGATCCCCTCAGGGTCTTCGCCCATGGTGCCCGATGGGTGTGCACCAACGGGGTTGAAGTAACGTAACAAAGTCACACTCCAATCCTGTTCAGCTTGAAACAGGTCACTCAAACACTCTTCCACCATGTATTTACTGCGACCATAGGGGTTAGTGGTTGCACCTGTTGGTGACTCTTCCGTAATAGGCACAACCTTAGGATCACCATAAACCGTTGCAGATGAGCTAAATACAATACTTTTTACACCCGCTTTGCGCATACTGCGCACCAACACTAATGAACCATTAACGTTGTTATCGTAATACTCCAATGGTTTTAAAACGGATTCGCCAACGGCTTTTAGACCAGCAAAATGAATCACAGCTTGAATATCATGTTGATTAAATACTGAGTCTAAAAAGGCTTCATCTCGAATGTCGCCTTGATAGAAAGCTGGTTGCTGCCCTGTTAGTGCCTCTATACGATTTAATACCTCTATTTTGGAATTACATAGGTTGTCTACGATGATTGGTTCCATACCAGCTTTGATCATCTGCACACATGTGTGACTACCGATATACCCCATTCCGCCTGTGACAAGAACTGACATAAATACTTTTCCACCTTTCAACGTAAAAATCTCTAGATCAGGTATACCTGCGTCATGCGCAATATTCGGGCATACCGATCTATCTACTTGCTGTCCGTTTTTAATGATTAAATAATTAGTGTGGTTTGATTACGGCATGTACATATCATTAAGCTTGGTTACCTGTTTGCTTTTCCTACGTTTCAATAAATAGTTAAAGGTCACACCAAGCATTAAGATAACACCGCAAAAACCATACACTTGCATGACCGTTGGGTCGCTTGAAACAAAACCTACGTCCGAAAACATCACATACGCTCCTAACACCATATAGAGAATGACCGCGGACGCTTCAAAGCGGAAAGACCATGGCGTCACGTCGATGCTTTCATTCACTGGCATCACATAATCCGTATCACGTGGCATAAAATGACCAATCGCAAACATCAATAAAGTACAAACTACAAATAAAATCGCTAATTGATGTAAGAAGTGGATTGGGGTGTCAAAGATTAATTGCATCGCAGCATAGGAGCTCACAAATATCGTTAGTGCAACTTTGGCTGCAATAGCTGGTACACGTTTTGAAATGTAACCAACGAACACGATGGTGAAGATAGGCACACTGAAAAAGCCAGCAACCATTTGTAAGTATTGGAATAAACCTTCTGGTGCATATAGGATAAACGGTGCAATGCAAACAGAGATAATGGCAATGATGACTCCAAATAGGCGCCCCTTACCGACTAACTCTTCATCGGATTTATCTTTACCAAATAATGGCTTATAAACGTTCAATGCAAATAGTGTCGTAGAACTGTTTAGCACACCATTAAACGTACTTAATATGGCACCAAACATAACCGCAACAAAGAAGCCAACAAGAGGCTTGGGTAACACTTCGTTCACTAAGCGCGTATACATTGTGTCGGGATTACCTGCATCAGAGCCAAACATGTGGAAGGCAATGATGCCGGGAATGATGAGGAATAATGGAGAGATAACCTTAATTGCACCTGCGAGAATGACACCCTTTTGACCTTCTTTCAGGTTCTTTGCGCCAAGCGCACGCTGAATGATGGATTGGTCGGTGCCCCAATAATACAAGTTCACCAATAATAGGCCCGTGAACAGAGTAGAAAATGGCAGTGGATCCGTTTCTTTACCTACGGATTGCAGCTTCTCTGGTGCGGCAGTGAGCAACACGTCCAAACCTTCTATAAAGTTACCGCCGCCTAATGCCATCAGGCCAAATACAGGAATCATTAGGCCACCAAGAATCAGTCCTACACCATTGAAGGTATCAGCAATAACGACAGCTTTTAGACCACCATAAATAGCGTAAAAGAAACCTAACAAACCTATCGTGGCAGAGATCAGTGCGATGGAGCTAAATTCGGAAATACCCAATAAACCTTGTACATCGAAGATTTCGCCTAGTACCACTGCGCCAGCGTAAAGAGTAGTAGGAAGAATGTTGATGACGTATTGACACAAGAACAACAAAGTAACGAACTTCTTCACCGACATGTCATAACGGCTTTCTAAGAAATCTGGAATGGTGGTGATACCTTGCTTGAGGTAACGCGGTACAAGCAGCAGCGCAATGACAACCAGAGTAACGCCAGAGGCAACTTCCCACCCCATTACACTCATATTGTGGGTGTAGGCTTGAGCACTCATACCGACAAAACTGGTTGCACTCAAATTGGTAAGAATTAGCGAGCTGGCAATCAGTCCGCCCGTCAAACTTCGTCCTCCAAGGAAGAAACCATCTTGAGAGGTGTGTTTATCATTTTTAACTTTGCTGTAAGTGAACACCACAACAAAGCCCGTAAACAGCAAAAACGAAAGTAATACTGTAATAGACATTTTGTTTCCTTAACAAGTTAAGCAATTCAACTTGCTTGTTGGTTGTAGGGTGCCCCTCTAGCGAGTATAGGAGTGTTTTATCAGGAACAACGTAAGTTGAAACTGGTCGCCAGAGGAGGCAGATAGAGATTTAACGTTTTTTGAGGTGAACAATAAGCGCTGATTCGGGATCGAGGATTGGAAGCGTCACCCCAATTTCTTTTAAGTTATCACCACTTAGCGTCAGAGTTTTGTCTAGCCATTTCGGACGCTGTTTCATCAATTGAAAGCTGGTCTGTGGCATTTCCACAATCTTGATTTCGTAACTGGCTTTTTCATCTGCGCAACTCACCCGAAGTGGAGATGGTAGCGCGTAATTTGGCATGGCCAGTTGGCAGACCGTGATCAGCATTTCTTTCCCGTTTTCAACACCATAGATGTTCTGGCTATGATCTGCGGGGTCAATACGGAAAGCACGTCCAGAGTGAAGCAAATCGCGATACTGTTTGTGCAATTGAATATAATGGGCGAAGGCTTGTTTTTCTTCAGCGCTTTCTTTTACTGGATCGAGTTCAACGCCCATGTGACCACTTAACGCCGTCACTCCACGCATATTGATGGCATGACGGCGATTAGTTGAATGACATTCCGCAGGGCCAATGTGTGCACCCATTACTTCAGGCGGAAAGAAATAGCTCATACCACGTTGAATAGCTTGGCGTTCGAGCGCATCATTACAATCAGAAGCCCAGAAGCGATGGGTGCGTTTAAGGATTTCAAAATCAATACGACCACCACCTGAAGAGCAAGACTCAATCTCGACTTCAGGGTGTGCCGCATAAAGTTCATCTAACAGACGATAAAGCGCTTTCGTTTGACCATGTACAGCTGGCTTACCTTGATGACCTGGCTGCACCAGCTCACGGTTCATGTCCCACTTTAGGTACCCAATGTTGTATCGAGTCAGTAAATCATTCAAACGATCAAACAGGTAGTTGAAGCAATCTTTGTTTTGCAAATCCAACACGTATTGCCAACGACCTGAAGGCTGGTGGTAGCCTTGTAGACTCAATACCCAATCGGGGTGTTGGCGATATAGGTTTGAGTCTTGGCTGACCATCTCGGGTTCAACCCAAAGACCAAATTCCATACCTTTGTTGTTTACGTGCTCAATCACTGGTTCAAGACCATTTGGGTACTTCGTTTCATCCAAATACCAGTCACCAAGCGCGGCACGTTCACCATCACGACCAATGAACCAACCATCATCAATAATGAAGCGCTCGACCCCCATCTCAGCGGCTTCGGTTGCCATCTGCATGATGTACTCAGGGTTGTGATCAAAATAGATACCTTCCCATGTGTTTAAGTGAACCGGGCGGGGGTTACCACTTGGAAACTGGATAATATTGGCGCGAACAAACTCATGGAATCGTTGTGAAATACCGTTCAAACCCGAGTTGCTGTATGTTGCATAAAGCCACGGGGATTGGTATGTCTCACCACTTTTTAAACGCTTTTCGCCAGAGAGTAACAACTCGCCGGCTTGAACAAAGCGGCGACCATCACTACGAACATCAGCGCGCAGTTGATGATTACCACTCCAACCAAGGTGAAAGCCCCATACGTGACCCAACTGCTCGCTAAAGCCATTCGTGCCAGCGAACAGACCAGGGAAATTTTCATGAGAGGTTCGGCCACGGCGGTTTTCTTGCATAAAGCCACCATGTTCAAAGCGCAAACGTTGAGTTTGAAATTCATGACACCAACGTCCGTGAAATGTCATTAGTTCGTTGGCATGATTAGGCAACGGTAAAGTGGACGAAAGCTTATCTAAACAATACTCGCTTGACGCGATGTTCTTTATTGAGATGCGTTTTTGCACCACGTCGCTATTGAAGTCAAGGTGCAGCTCAATGACCAACTCAAGCCCAGCGATGTCGTCTTGAAGTATAAATGTTGCACTACCATCATTTTGCTCGATAGATTTGGTTATGAACACGGGCGCCCAATCATCGCCATTTCGGTGTCCTTCAATACCAGGCGCATTAAAGTGACCACTACCAAGCTCTGGACATAGTGATAACGGCACGTCGACATCAAGGCGAGCCTGAGAGATAGGACGCTCGGTCGAGAGGATTAAATCAGGGTCAATCTGAGCAATTTTCGCTCCCCAATGAAGGATTTCAGGAACACGATCTACTTTAATGATCATGCTGTGATTCTTAGATTTTAAGTGAACAAACTTTTGCATACTGCTTCTCTGTTTTCGCAAACATTTAATCTATAAGTAATGATGCGCTTATTCAGTTCCATTGCGACAAAAAAGCCTAATTAGTGTGATTAAGATCATTTTAATAGGGTGTTTTTTGTGTAGTCGATCTTGTGTTTCCGAAAACATTTACTCATGTTTTTACGACATCAATCACGAGAACATTTGAATGAACCTGGTAGAATGAATCGAAAATCTGGATAGGAGAATGCAATGGCAGTCACGTTTAAAGATGTTGCGCGGTTAGCTGGGGTCTCAACTCAAACCGTATCCCGCGTAACCAATGGCGCAGATAACGTCGCGGAAGCAACGCGAAAACGAGTCAACGATGCGATAAAAAAGCTTGGCTATGTACCAAACAAAGGTGCACAAATGCTGAGCCGAGCTAAGTCTCGGATCATCGGCATTGTTTCCTTGGATATCTCTCTGCACGGTGTGGCTCTGATTGCCAACGGAATTCGCAACCAAGCGCATGAGATGGGCTACGGGACAGCGTTAACCGTGTTAGCAAACAACTCTATTGATGAATTTCGCGATGCGATTCGAGAGCTTATTGCACAACAAGTCGATGCTATTATTATCAATGCCCCCGTAAATCAAGACATAGCACAGTGTCTGATTGAGCAGTTCAGCCAACTAACATTAGTATTCATTGATGTTCCTGAAGGGACCCCTGTCAATCATGTTAGGTGTGATCATCATACAGGAGCGAACTTGGCGGTATTACATTTGATTGAACAAAAACGCGATTCCTTCGTGTGTATTTCTGGCCCATCTGAATCGACCGCCTCTAAAATTCGTTACGACGCGTGGCAAACACAACTCCAAAAACATGGAGCCAAAGAAGTTGCTTGTTATGAAGGTGATTGGCAAGCAGCTAGTGGCCACAAAGCGATTAAAGACCTTGTGCTAAAAGGTATAGACTTTGATGCGGTATTAGTCGCCAATGATCAAATGGCACTCGGTGTTTTATGCGCTCTGTCAGAAGCAGGCATCAATGTGCCAAAGACGGTTTCTGTCATTGGATTTGATGGTATTCAGGACAGTCAATATTTTTCACCACCTTTAACCACGATCAAACAAGACTTCGACCAATTGGGCCGTAAAGCCGTTAAATTAATGCTCAGCCAAATGGAAAAACCAGAGGGAACAATCTCTGAGGTGCTGCCTGTCAATTTAGTCATCAGACAAAGTACAAGTGAAAAAGCAGATTCTTTATATGACAAACAAGAGGTTCTCGCTTGTCTTGAAAATATTCGTCGCCTACTGCCGTAGATAAAATTTTTATGAAGAACCACCTAGCAGTGTTTTTATGTTGAGAAAAAGCTCGGACAAACGTACAGAGAGCGGACCGAGCCACTAGAGTGGAAGCGCGCCCTCTTGGACAGCTTGCTACCAACCTTATACAGTACCTCGATTGTATCATTATCGTAGACTTACTCTTTTTCAATTTACTCAAATGGTAAGTGCCAACGTTCCTATCTTGCAAGGCTAGCAACTGGATTCATTCTAATGGGTTAATTTAGTGATACTGATTGACTCATCGAATGTGAACAGAGCTTCATTTGATCTCATCTACATTTATTGAGAAATTAATCATACTACTATAACAAGTTGATTTTGTCGGATAAGCAACACCTGTTATCAGATCTCCCTCCTGAGAGCCGTACGTCTAACTTTCACTACATACAGCTCAAAATCCACTAAGCTCCCTATTGACACCCAGTAAATTATAAATCAGTGGTAGCAGGGTCAAACCATGAGTTACAACCAGTTTTTTACCCTTACTTTGATTAAGAAAACCTTCCCCAAAAGGTTCGAACTGGTTTGCTTAAATCTTGATTTTGACATGTTGAATTAATAGGCACTTGAGCAATTTAAAATAGTCAGCTCATGTCTTTGTACGTCGAAGTAGAAAATTCACAGATGACTACCTCAAATACACGCAGATAGACAGTATTGACGTTTATTCAGTGCTAAAGGAAGGAAATCCAGTAATTACTACGACATTTACCACTTTATGTACTAGTCATAACCAGTTTTTTGAAAAGGTTGATTGATCTATCTACAATTGATTTAGAAGTTATGAAACTGAAAGGTTGAGACAATTTTATCAGAGACTTACTTAAGTAGTTAGGCGTGTATCAATTGAAGTAGCGAAACAGTAGAGGTAGATCTTACGTTTTTGGAGTTAAGATTTTCCACACCTCAGGTAATTCACCTTTCACTAAATTAGTAAAATCATTAACACATTTCTGCCCCAAAACGATTTTGAGGCATAGTTATAGTTTGTTGGAGTGCGCCTAGATTGAATTAATATTTCTTATGAATTGCGCCTGTTTTGTCGAAAGCTTCTCTGTCTATTATCACATCGTTTGCAGCTTTTCTTCTTCTCTTAACGTGAGAACCTCATATCCTGTACTGGTGACAAGTACTGTATGTTCAGATTGAGCTGAGAGTTTTTTGTCTCTAGTGACCACCGTCCAACCATCTTTTTTGGTTTTTATCTTAGCAGTACCCTGATTCACCATTGGTTCGATAGTAAAAATCATGCCCTCTTTTAATGTGAGTCCACTATTTGGCTGACCGTAATGAAGTACCTGTGGTTCTTCATGCATTTCACGACCTATTCCATGTCCACAATATTCCCTTACGATACTGTATCCATGGGATTCTGCATGTCGCTGTATCGCATGACCAATGTCACCAAGTTTTACCCCAGGTTTTACTTGCTTAATACCTTCCCACATAGCGTTATAGGTTGTTTTTACCAGTTGAATAGCAAGCGGTGATGCTGAAGGCATTACATACATTTTACTTGAATCGGCAATAAATCCATTCTTTTCTAGAGTAATGTCTAGGTTGATAATATCGCCACTTTTTAAAATCTCAGTCTCTTTAGGAACTCCGTGGCACACAACTTCATTAATCGATGAATTTAGTACATATTGATAATCGTATTGTCCTTTACTTGCAGGTCGAGCATTGAGTTCATTAACAATATACTGTTCAACTTTATTATTAATATCCATCGTAGAGATGCCAGGTTGGACGTATTCGTCGAGCATCTTAAAAACCTGCGCAAGTAACTTGCCGGATTCTCGCATTAACGAAATATCTTCTTCAGACTTAATCATTACTTGACTATGCATCACAATGTTCTTCAGTTGTTGAGATGTTTGTAGCGGAAACATTCGCGGATTGCATCAGATTCGCCATGATTTGATTGAATGAAAGTTGAGGATGTAGCTCAGCCAACATGCCCATTTTGATCCAAAACTCTGCTTGTGAGTTTATTGAACGTGACATGACCGAGCTTGCTTTACGAAGTTCTTCATGCAGTTCTTCTGAAATTTTAACAATACCCATAAATATACGCTTGATATACGAAACATATACGTATTGTATTTTTTAGGGATTGTAGTGTCAAATCTGTTGGAGATTATAGGATCTCATGATGGAGTTGATATGTATCCATTGACTAGCTTTTGCCCCATTATAAGACAGAGTAAATACTCATTCATATCCTGTTAATTGGGTTTTGCCTTACTAAAAGTAATCCATTCTTCTAATGCTATTCGTTGTTAATCCTCATGTTGTATTACGGGGGCTCTTAAGTTGTCAACATCGTACACAGAACCACCATGTTGTATTTATTCAACATGGTGCATTTAGAAAGAACGTCTTCCCCCAGCGGTATCCTTAAACCTTGTTCGAGGAGCTTTGCCACCCATCGTCCGTTTAAGGTTAGCAGGTATAAATTGACTTGAATCGGGAGTTTGCCAACTTCCTTCACCGTTTTTTCTGGCGTCCAATTGATGGTTGGTACGTTATCTTCAATCGCAATGGACAAAATATTGAGTTCACCGAGAGCAGCCATAAGGTTCTGACACAAGAGGATTTTGAGCGGTTTTTAGAGCAGGTTGAGGAATGGGAATGAGAAAAGGCGTCATCGTGACGCCTTTTAGCTTTTACTCTTTGAAGCAAGGAAGTCCCTGACTAGCACGCCAATCTTTCACTATTTTGACTATCCCTTCAGGCGTATCCTCACCCGGGTTCTCTGGGTAGTAAATTAAGTCTGAACCCGCCGGATGCTCCGTAATTAATATGAAGTGTTCAAGCAACTTATCTTGATAATCATCGCTGCCCTTTGATTCAATTATCTCATCTAGTAAGTTTATGAAATCAGCTTCAGTATAAGCACTCAGTGTGTCTTTTAATTCCATCGTTAACTCTTGTGTATATCAATATGGTTACGGGGGGTGTTTACTCTTAAATTGTCAACATCGTATACAGAACCACCATGTTGTATTTCTTCAACATGGTGTAGTTCGAAAGAACGTCTTCCTCCAACGGTATCCTTAAACCTTGCTCGAGGAGCTTTGCCATCCATCATCCGTTTAAGGTTCGCAGGTATAAATTGACTTGATAGAGTAGGATCATTGGCAATCTCGCCCCAGAAGACTCTTCTAAAATCGTCAAAGCTACTGAACTCACTTCCTCTTAGCTTATCAGCAATTTGAGACGGTATTGGAGCTCCTAAATCTTTACCCGCATCAGCTAACCAGATACCCAAGATATCTTCGCCCTTACCAGTAACGACTCCGGGCTTATCTCTCGGGCTTTCTTTGTAAACCACATAGAGCGGAGCAATGCCTGAGCTTTCAGGGAATACCAAGATCGCATCACGCCAGTCTTTCTCTTCAGGCGCAGGCGTAACGGTGACGTTCGCATCGCTATCCGAGTGGATTGGCGTGACCAGTATATCGTCTTTTTCAAACCCATCACTATGATCGGGGGTAGTTTGCCAACTTGCTTCACCGTTTTCTTCTGGAGTCCAATATATGGTTGCTCCGTTCTCTTCAATCGCAACGGACAACTGACCATTGTTCCCTTGTTTCACATATTTGATGGGGATTCGTGTGTCATCTACATGATAGCCCTGTACGTGCGGATAAAACTCACCATCTTGGGGCTCGGTAATGTGGACACGAACGCGGCTTTGCACCGTGGTTACTTGGCGTAAATCTTGGTCTGTGTATTGGGTGTTATCGCCAAATAAGCTTTGCTGCATGGCAAACAAAGCGCCAATACCTTCGACCTGCCAGCGGTAGCCCTCGACGATTTTGTCTTTCAATGTGCCGGCCAGTTTATCTAACTGCATCGCTGCGGTTTGGGTTTGCTGCATTTGCTCTGGGGAACCGGCGACAGCTGCGGAACTGCCCATAGCCATTTGTGCTTGTGTCGCTTGAATGGCGGGTATGA